>RFHT01000332.1 GCA_003696835.1 Bacteroidota bacterium | reverse complement strand
TGAACCCTATCAGGCACCAAACTGTCTCAGATGGTGGTCGGTGTGCCGCCACATCAGCCGTGCCCAGGCTTTGCGCGACAGCTTGCCAAACACGGGATTGGGGTGGTAATCTTGCTCCATACCGTGGCGTGCAAAGTGCTGGAGGGCGTCTATCAGGGCCTGGCGGTCCTGGTCGAAGGTGGTGTATGCCGTGCCGCCTGTGCCGGGCAGGAACTCAGGTGCCGTGGTTGCTCCCTTTGGCCAGGGCAAGTACAGGGCGATCATCTTGCCCAGGAAACTGTTGTAGAATATGCTTTTGTGTATGCGGGCGGTTTTCTGGCCTATGGCGACCCACAGGGGATCGGTCATGTGGGGCAGCACTTCTTGAATGCTCATCTTGCCCCATTTCCGCCTGTTCTCAGGGGTGAGGGTTTGGAGGCGGTCGATGAGCTCATTCAGATCATGGTGATTAAGCAGGTTTTTCATGGCAAAAAATTTTGATGAATTAAAATGAATACTGATACATGGGACAACCTTCATTTGAGCTGCTCCTGCGTGCTTAGTCTGTTTACCAACACCTCATACCCTCCCCTGCATCACCTGCTCATGCTTCCAGGTAAAGAGGGGACGGACGATAGGGGCCAGCAGGTTCATGACTTTGATTTCCAGTGAAGGCATGATCCACCGGTAGTCTCGCAGGTGTTGCCGTTTTTACTCAAAAGCGGCTGCATTTTATACCCGCACCAGGCCGCATGAAAGGACCCGGGAACAAACACGAAATGGGGGGATGCTGTCTTGTCCATAGTCTCTGAATGTTGTGGCCACACGCTGCCCTGGGAAAATCCAGAACAGCACAGCAGCAAAAGCGCGAACAGGAGAACCTGATTTTTGGGCCTGGCGGCAGTGCCGTTACAAGCTTGCGGAATTTCTTTTTGATAATAAGGTGGATCATAGATTAACAGATAGGACCCTCTGTGAGGAGGTGCTTTGCTAAGTGAAAAGAACAGTTGATTTGCCCAACATACGAACTGACGGATCACTACGGTTTTTGAGAATAAAAAAAATATTCAGGCGGTATGCGGGTGCCACACAGAACATATTTACGCATACAACTCCCTGGAAATCAATACACTGAAAAGGGGAAAGTGCAATATCCCCGAAAAGTGGGATATTTTGCCAAATGCTTGCACTTGTGTAAAATATTTTGGATTATCAGGTGTACAAAAGCCGGAAGAGATGAGCAGGAGGATTTGTCATATCTTTGCTTTTCTACATTTCGTGCTTGCCCTTAGCCTGTGTACGGCGCAGGTGCAGCAAGCGGCCGACAGCCTGCGGCGCAGCATTGCCCGGGCTGAGGCCGACAGCAGCCGTGCGCTGCTGTACCTGGAGCTGGGCAAGCTCTACCTCAACAGCCAGCCCGACACGGCCCAGGCCTGCTTCGAACGCGCCCTGCAGATCGCCCAGGCAGCCGACTTTGCCAAAGGCATTGCCAGAAGCAAGAGCCGGATGGCCTACATTCACATTTACCGCAGCAACTTCGACCAGGCCTTTCGCCTCTGTGCCGAAGCCATTCCCATTTTTGATTCCCTCAACCTCAAACGCGACCTCTTCATTGTATATAACAACCTGGGCACTGCCTGGAATGTGAAAGGCAACCACTGGATGGCCATCGACTATTTTCAAAAATGCCTGGAACTGGCCGGAGAAGCGACCCTTCCGCCCCGTTTTTTGAACGCAGTGAACAACAACCTCGGCCAGCTCTACAACGACCTCAGGCTCTTTGAGCGCGGCCTCACCTACAGCCTTCAGGCCTACGAGATGGCCAGCATGCAGCAAGATGAAGAATCCCTGGGCATTGCAGCCCAAAACATCGGCAATGCCTTTGACAACCTTCACCAGCCCGACTCAGCCCTGAAATACTACCGCCAGGCTGTGGCCATTGCCCAACACATCCAGCACAAATTTTTATACGTAACGGCCCTTACCAATGTGGCCAACATACTGCTGGAGCAGGGCGAGTTGCAGGAAGCCCGCCGACTTTATCAGGAGAGCCTGGAGGTGGCACAGGCCAATGAAGACCTCTACGGCCTCATGAACAGCTACAGCGGCCTCAGCGATGTGGCTTTCCGACAACGTGCTTTTGAGCAGGCAGAGGCCTACGCCCAAAAGGCCCTTGCCCTGGGGCAGCAGATGAAAGCCATTGACTACACCTTTTCCATCTACCTCAGCCTGTCGGATATAGCCTTGGTAAAAGGCGATATGAACAAGTGGCAGCACTACCGCCAACTGCATTTCACCACCCGCGACTCAGTATCCAATGTAGCCCTGGTGCACGCCATTCAGGAGCTGGAAAGTAAATACGAAACCCGCCAGAAAGAGCAGCAAATTCTCCAGCTCACCCAGCAGGGCGAAATACAGCAACTGCAATTGCGGCAAAAAAACACCCTCATCGCGGTGGCCACGGTGCTGCTGCTGCTCTTTCTCATTTTGGGCGTGCTGGGCTTTCGCAACTTCAGGCAGCGCGAGCTCCTCAGGC
>RFHT01000331.1 GCA_003696835.1 Bacteroidota bacterium | reverse complement strand
CGGCAAAAGCAGAAATGCCACAGAACAACAACCCCACCGAAAAGGAAAATCCATTGAGCCAGGGCGCCACAAAGGCAGCGTAAAAACTGCCTGCCTGGGGATCTATGCGCCCCAGCATGCTGGCCCCGGCCACCGTGCCCAGAAAAAGGGGCGTGAGAAAACTCGAATACGTAAACAGAGCCGAATAATACCGCTGGCTGCCGTCTTTGATGGCATCGTAGTGCCGGAAGGCAAAGGCTGTACCCCTGAAAATAATGCCCACCAGCATGAGCAGCAGCGGGATGTGCAAATAGGTAGAAATGACGGCATATACCGGCGGAAAGACACTAAACAAAATCACGATGATGAGGATGAGCCAGATGTGATTGGCCTCCCATACCGGCCCGATGGCGGTGTAGGTAAGATGCTGGTGGCGCTGCAAAAACCTTTTGGCGGAAAACAACTCCAGTATGCCCGCTCCAAAATCCGCCCCCGCCAGGATGATGTACAGCGCCAGGGAAGCAAAGAGGTAAAAAAGGATGATTGCAAACATGTTGGTTTTGATTAAAAGTATGTTCCCGCATTGGCCAAAACACTGCTCCTCAGCCCTGGGGCAGTTCCAGGGCATTGACCACCCGGATCTGCCGCAGCATGAGCCACAGCACCACAAAGGAAAGCAGCAGGTAGAGGCTGGTGGTAAATACAAAGGAATACACCAGGCCGGGCATGGGCGTCAGGGCATCGGCGGTTTTCATGATGCCGTATATGATCCAGGGCTGGCGCCCCACCTCGGTGACGGTCCAGCCGGCTTCCACGGCCAGAAAGCCGGCAGGGGTAGCCCAGGCCAGGCTGCGCAAAAACCAGCGGCTCTGCAGCCACTGGGGGCGCTTCCAGCGCGCCCACAGATACAGCAGGCCCAGCAGCATCAGCAGGGTGCCCAGGCCCACCATGAGCTGAAAGGCAATGTGCGTAACCAGCACCGGCGGACGTTCGTCGGCCGGAAAGTCGTTCAGCCCTTTGACTTCGGCCTGGGGGTCGCCGTAGGCCAGAAAACTCAGGCCATAGGGAATGTGCAGGGCGTATTTCACCTCACCCTTCTCCTCGTCGGGAAGGCCACCCACAATGAGGGGCGCAGCAGTAGTGGTTTCAAAATGGGCTTCCATGGCCGCCAGCTTGGCGGGCTGCCGCCGGGCCACATCCTTGGCCGAAAAGTCGCCGCTGAGGGGCTGCAAAATGGCCGCCACACTGCCAAAGAGCAGGGCGATGTGCATGGCCCGCCGGTGCAGGGGATGGCCGGGCCTGCGCAGCAGCTGCAGGGCATGTACCCCGGCCACGGCAAAGCCCGTGGCCACAAAGGCCGCCAGCAGCATGTGCACCGACTGGCTCAGCCAGGCCTCGTTCAGCATGGCCGCCACCGGGTCTATGTTCACCGCCTGGCCGTTTACCCACTCAAAGCCACTGGGGCTGTTCATCCAGCCATTGGCCGCAATCACCAGTATGCCCGAAGCCAGGCCCGAAAGGCCCACCACCAGGCCCGTAGCAAAGTGCAGCTTCTCCGGTATGCGGCCCCAGCCGTACAAAAAAAGCCCCAGGGCAATGGCCTCTATGAAAAAAGCCGTCCCCTCCAATGAAAAGGGCATGCCGATGATGGGCCCCGCATGCTGCATAAAGCCCGGCCACAACATGCCCAGTTCAAAAGAAAGCAGGGTGCCCGAAACGGCACCCACGGCAAAGAAAATAGCCACTCCTTTGGCCCAGCTCTTCGTAAGCATCAGATATACCTCCCGGCGGGTTTGCAAATAGCGCCAGTGCGCCGCCGCCATCAAAAAGGGCATCACCATGCCAATGCAGGCAAATACAATGTGAAAACCCAGGGAAATCGCCATTTGAAGCCTGCCGGCCAGTAAATCATCCATGATTATGTGTTTCAGTTATCCTTTTTCACCCATCCTCTGCCCCTCGCTCCTTGCCCCCTCAGCCCTTCCCTCATATACGGTTTCTTTGGCAAGATCGACAATTAAACCTGAATGAAAGTCGAAAACCCAGGTGTGAATTCGGGGCGCATCTCCCCGCTCCACCGCCTTGCGGTAAACCGATGTCTGCATGAGGTTTTTGGCCTGCTCAATTACATTCAGCTCTACCAACTTGTCCTGCCGGGCCTTTTCATCCCTGATAGCATTCAGTTCATCTTTGTATTTTTCCATCACATCCCGAATATTCGCCAGCCAATTATCAATCAGGCCAAAACAGGTATCCGACATGGCCGCCTTGACCCCGCCACAGCCATAGTGGCCAAAAATGATAAGGTGTTTTACCTTCAATACTTCCATGGCGTATTGCAGTACAGCAAGAAAATTCAGGTCGGTATGGGGAATGAGGTTGGCTATATTGCGATGCACAAACACCTCCCCCAGCTCTGCGCCCAATACCACACTGGGAGAAACCCTGCTGTCGGAGCAGCCAATGAGCAATGCTTCAGGCTCCTGCCCCATACTGAGTTGCTCAAAGTATTGAGGCTGCACCGCTTGCTTGTCAGCGGCCCATTTTCGATTGTTTTCGAGATAGCGTTCAATGATGGCAGTGTACATGATACGGGATAAGATGATTAATGATTAACTATTTAGCACCCTCAGGGTGAAAAAAAAATTATTGTAAGTTGCTCATTTTCAATGAAATGTATTAACCACCTCCAACTCCTCCTTGAAAAGGAGGAGAGTT
>RFHT01000330.1 GCA_003696835.1 Bacteroidota bacterium | reverse complement strand
CCTCTGGAGCGCATGAGCAAACAGCAGGTGGAGGACCTGCGGGCCTTTGTGGAGTTTATGGCGGCAAAGAACAACCGGATCAATCAACTTTCAATTGCAACACCAAAATGAAACAGATCACTTGCCTGATCATGAGCAGCATCCTGGGCCTGAGCCTACTGCTGACAGCTTGCGTCACAGAACCCCTGCTGCCGGCAGGCAGCCTGACTTCCGATCCGGGCCTGGAAACTCCCTGCCCGGACGGCATTATTTCATTCAAATATGAAATCCTGCCTCTGATTGTGTCCAATTGTGCCTCTGAAGGCTGCCACGATGCGGTGAGTCGGGAAGAGGGTGTGGTGCTGGATTCTTATACCAACATCATGAAAGAAGTGAAGCCCGGAAAGCCCAGCGGCAGCAAGTTGTATAAATACCTGCTAAAAGGAGATGACGATGTGATGCCACCTCCCCCCCTGCCACCGCTTTCGGCTGAGCAGATTGAGCTGGTAAAGAATTGGATCTTGCAGGGGGCGCAGCAAACTACCTGTGGAGATGCCTGCACACCCGAAGCAGCTTCTTTTGCTGCCAATGTGTATCCCACTCTACAGCAGTTTTGTATTGGCTGCCACAACGACAACAACCTGCAGGGCAATGTCAACCTCAAAGACTACTCCCATATCAAGCAGTATGTGGACAATGGAAAATTGCTGGGCAGCATCACGCATCAGGCGGGTTTCAGCCCCATGCCGCCCGCAGGCAACAAGCTCTCCGATTGCCGCATTGCCCAGATCACGAACTGGATCAATGCGGGTGCCCAAAATGATTAACTCCAATATGCAGAATAGGATGAAATATGTGCAAATACAAATGTCATTGGCCCTGCTGATGACTACCCTGGCGTTTTCGGGTTGTTATTACGATAACAAAGAAGACCTGTACCAATTTATACAAACTGCCTGCGACACCAGCGCAGTGAGTTACAGCCAGCAGGTGTTGCCCTTTTTGCAGGCCCAGTGCCTGGGGTGCCACAATGCCCGCGACCAGCAGGGCAATGTGGACCTCGAAGGCTATGAGCGGGTAATTCACTATGTAAACAATGGCAGCCTGTATGGCTCGGTGGCCCATGAGCCGGGCTTTTCGCCCATGCCGCCCACGGGGCAACAGGTAGCAGACTGCGACCTGCAGCACCTCCGGCTATGGATAGATGCCGGAGCAAAAAACGACTGAGTTTTTTTGGAATTTACCCAATTACCAAATTCATGAACTTCTCCTCTTTTCATTTGATAATTATACCCCTCAGGTTTAGTATGCTGTTGATGTTGTTGATGGCCAGCCACCTGCTGGGGGCACAAAACCAGGGGCAATACGTGAGCCGCACCTTTCGCGGTACGCGCGTCATCAACGGGCATTCGGTAGAAATGCTGCGGGAGGGCGAGCTCGATTTCCTCATCAGCCATCGCTTTGGCCGCCTCAATGGCGGCTTCTACGAACTGTTTGGCCTGGACCAGGCCACCATTCGCTTTGGGCTGGAGTACGGCCTGAAAAACTGGCTGAATGTGGGAGTGGGGCGCAGCTCCGTGGGCAAGCATTACGATGCCTTTGTGAAGCTGCGTTTGCTGCCTCAGGCAGTGCAAGGGGGTTCTCCCCTCAGCCTCAACTACTTTGGCAGTGCTGCAATTAACACCCTCAAACCTCCCTCACCCGAATTGCCCCTGCCCCTGCAGGACCGGCTGGCCTTTACCCATCAGTT
The DNA here is from genome assembly GCA_003696835.1 of Bacteroidota bacterium. Taxonomy (GTDB): domain Bacteria; phylum Bacteroidota; class Bacteroidia; order J057; family J057; genus J057. Next base: position 7,704 of record RFHT01000330.1, on the reverse strand, counting down.
GCTCATTGCCCGGAAGTGGAATGAACGCCTCTCCACCCAACTGATGCCCACCCTGGTGCATTACAACCTGGTGGACCAGCGAAGCCTCCCCAATGACGTGTTTTCCCTGGGAGCGGCTTTCCGCTACCGCATCACCAAAAATGTGGCCCTGCTGGCCGAGTATTATTACGTGTTGCCCGGCCAACTGCCAGCGGATAAAAAGCACGCGCTCTCATTGGGGGTGGACATCAACACGGGCAGCCACGTATTTCAGCTTCATCTCACCAACTCACGCGGCATGATAGAAAAAGTATTTGTGGGCGAAACCACCGGCGACTGGCTTAAAGGCGACATCCACCTGGGGTTCAACATTGCCCGCACCTTTAAAGTTAAAGGACGCAGGTATTAGGAACGCGAAATGATGAAGTTATTTTTTGAGTGTACCTTGGCTGGTACCTGGGCATTCTGAATGCTACCCAGTACATTGTAAATTAAATAACCCAAGTTGCAGGTGTAGTCCCCAACATGAAGCTTTGGAAAAAGCAAGTATCGATAAGCAGAATTTTGATCGAAGGGCTACAAAGGTTTAGCCCCTTCGGGGCTGTCGCGTGCTGGCTCCGTAGGAGCCTCACCTTTGTAGCCTACGGCACATCATATTTCTTGAAGCCCCAGCGGGGCGACACATTGAATCGTTAAAGATTTTGTGCCGCTCCTACGGAGCTGGGATCCGTGGGGGTTGGTTGTTCTACAAAGGTTTAGCCCCGCTGGGGCTACAAAGCTTTCGTCCCGCTGGGGCTACCGGGGTGTCAGCTCCGTAGGAGCTTCACCTTTGTAGCCTACGGCACATCATATTTCTTGAAGCCCCAGCGGGGCGACACATTGAACCGTGTAAGATTTTGTGCCGCTCCTACGGAGCTGAGGTGTGGGGTGGTTCGTTTTTTCAATGATGCATGGAAAAAGTTGGAGACTACTTATGCAACTTGGGTTAAGGCATCTTCAGCCTGTATCTCTGTTAGGATCACAGGCAGATGCGGCTAATTGATCCCCGTCAAAATCCGTATCCTACTCCCAACTGCAACGCCAGCCGGTCCAGCGGGATGAAGGTGTGAGGGTTGGTTTGGGCATCCAGGCTGTATTGCAGGCCCAGCCTCAGCCGTACATGCTGGTACAAGGTATATTGCAGGCCTGCCCGCAGGCGTAGTTGGTTAAAGGAAAAAGGGGCCGCTCCGAGCTGCCGGTCTATTTTGTATTCTTCTACCTGTCCGCTGTACTCGTAGCCCAGCTTGCGACCCAGGGGTTTGCGCAGCAACCAGGCTGCGCCTCCAAAGGCTTGCCACTTGCTGTGTGGAAAGAAGTAGTAATCCATTCCGATGGGGATTTCCAGCAGGTAATAGGTCACATAAATCTCTTTGAGGCGGTCTTCCACATCGCGGGGCGTACCAGGGGGAAACAGCGCCATATTGGTGGGGCTCTTTTCTTCATAATGGAGATAAAAGAGTTCCGCTCCGGTACGCAGGCGAAGGTGTTGCCCATAGCGAAAATTGGCTGAGAGGCCCCCGCTGATGCCTCTGCGGCTGGAAGGAACCAGGATGGAATAGGGGTCGAAGAACAGCCCGGCTTCGAAGCCATCGGGCTTCATGGGGCGAAGGAGTTGGCTCACGTACAGCCGCTTTTTGGGCCCGGGCAGGTCTGGCAGGGGTTTCAACCCGGCCTCTGGCCGGTGTTGAAGCAGAGATGTGCGCAGGGAAAAGGGCGGTGTGAGCAGAGGCGAAATGGCCACAGGCATGGCAGGAGGAAGAGCGGGATCAGCTTCCGGCCTTCCGGCATTGGCGGTGGGCTGTGCTCCCGCCAAATGGGCAAGGAGTCGCTTTTGAGCTGGCAAAAACGGATTGAGCCGGATGCCCTGCCGACTGACAGCAGGGTATGGACGGGCGGTGGATCCGCCAACTCCCGTTATGCCCCTTAGCGATGGAAAAGAGGTGCCTGCTGATGAATAATAGCCGGTTGGCGACAGGCCCACTAGCTGTTTGCGCAGGTAGATCACCTCTACAATGGTATCGTAGCGATATATGGTATGGGTGAGGGTATCGGTGGTTTGTGTAGCTTGGGTGAGGAGTAAATTTAATTCATGTATGTGTCGTTTGGCATGTTGAACTTCAAAAAACAGATAGAGCAGCCCGGCCAGCAGGGGCAGCATCAATAGAGCCAGGTACAGGCTCCGGGGCCACATAAACAGCCCAGCTGAAGGGGCTGTGCCTTCTTTTTCAAGCCGTTCGTACATGGCCTGTAGTGCGCCCTCTGAGGGAAAGAGGGGAGGAGGATTTTCCAGAATGCGCTTGAACTCCTGGTCAAATGCCTGGTCATTTTTTTCCATTTCCTTCAGGTTTTAAAGTGAGGTTTTCGTGTGTACCCATCAGTTGTTTCAGCTTCATGCGGGCCTTTGCCAGATTTGATTTGGAAGTGCCCACTTTTATGCCCAGTGTTTTGGCAATTTCGGCATGCGTCATGCCCTCAACGGCATAGAGGTTGAATACCATGCGGTATGCTGGAGGTAATTTCTGCAGCAAGGCGATCACGTCCTGGTAGGCAAGCTGTTCGAGTGCATCATTGGCAATGGCTCCGGTCCACTCGTCCTCATAAGGCAAGGTTTCAAGGGCCTGTTTGTGGTACTTTCGGTAATAGTCAATGGCGGTGTGGATGAGGATTTTTCGCAGCCAGGGTTTAAAGGGCTGCTCTGGCCGGTACTGATGAATATTTCGAAATACCTTTAAAAAGCCATCATTCAAAATTTCTTCTGCTTCAGCCCTGCTGCGCGAATAGCGCAGGCATACCCCCAGCGCATAGCTGTAAAAATGCTGATACAGCTGAAGCTGACTCAAGCGACTCTGCTTGCGACAGCCTTCCAGCATGAGCAGGACGTGATACTTGGGGCGTTTATTCATTGATCAATAGTCCGGTACGGGCATAACATACAAAAGGGTTGCCTTTCATGCCTGGGAAAGTCAATTTTTTCTCATCTTTGTGCTGTCAATCGCGCAATGTTAACTCCTCGCAGATGAAGCTTTATCATTCACGCTCATGCTGGTTCATCCTGGCTTGCTGGGTCGCCCTGGGAGGGCTTTCCTGCCAAAGCCAACAGCCGCAGCCTTTGTTCCGGCTGCTAAAGCCTTCCGCTACGGGCGTTGACTTCATCAATGAAGTACGTGACAGCCCTGAGTTGAACATCCTCAACTACCTGTACTTCTACAATGGGGGCGGCGTAGCCGTAGGCGACCTCAATGCCGATGGCCTGCCCGACCTCTACTTCACGGCCAACAGCAGCTCCAACCGCCTTTACCTCAACCGGGGAGGGCTCACATTTGAAGAGGTGACGTCTCAGGCCGGTGTGGGCGGGCAGCCAGGCTGGACCACCGGCAGCTGCATGGCCGACGTCAATGGCGACGGCTGGCTGGACATTTACGTGTGTCAGGTGGGAGGTGGCTTTCTGGGCCTGCAGGGCCACAACCAACTGTACATCAACCTGGGGGTGGAACAGCCCGGCGGGGTGCCCCGCTTTGAAGAGCGGGCTGCCGACTTCGGCCTGGACTTTAGTGGCTTTGGCACCCAGGCCGCTTTTTTTGACTACGACCTGGACGGCGACCTGGACGCCTACCTGCTCAACCACTCGGTGCACGACAACGACACTTACCAGGATACCAGCATACGGCGCAGGGTACACCCCACAGCAGGCGACCGCCTGCTGCGAAACGAGGGCCACACCTTTGTGGATGTAAGCCGGCAGGCCGGCATTTACAGCAGCGCCGTGGGCTATGGCCTGGGCATTGCCATAGCCGATGTGAACCAGGACGGCTGGCCCGACATCTACGTGGGCAATGATTTTCACGAAAACGACTACCTCTACCTCAACCAGGGCGACGGCAGCTTTCGCGAAAGCCTGGAGCGCATGATCGGGCATACTTCCCGCTTCTCCATGGGCGTGGATATAGCTGATATCAACAACGACGGCCTGCCCGAAGTGCTTTCCCTGGACATGAAGCCCGAGCGCGAAGACATCCTCAAAACGGCCCAGGGCCCGGACCCCTACAACATTTTCCGCTTCAAACTCAGCTACGGCTACAGCTACCAATACCCCCACAATGCCCTGCAACTCAACCGGGGCGTGGGCTATTTCAGCGAAATTGCCCAACTGGCAGGCATAGATGCCACCGACTGGAGCTGGGCCGCCCTGCTGGCCGACTTCGACAATGACGGCCTCAAAGATGCCTTCATCACCAACGGCATCTTTCGCAGACCCAACGACATGGACTACATCAAGTTCACCTCCGAGCCGGAGGTGGTGCGCTCCCTCAATGAGGGCATTACCGAAGAAAACCTCAGTTTCATTGAAAAAATGCCCCAGGTGCCCATTCCCAACTACCTCTACCACAACCAGGGCCATTTGCGCTTTCAAAACCGCGCCGCCGAATGGGGCATGCAGCAGGCTGGCTTCAGCAACGGAGCCGCCTACAGTGACCTGGACCTGGACGGCGACCTGGACCTGGTAGTCAACAACCTCAACGAGCCGGCGTTTATCTATGAAAATCGCAGCCGCCAGCTCCACAAAGGGGCCTTTGTGGAAATACGTTTGCACGGCAGGGCGCCCAATACCCAGGGCGTGGGCACTTGCATACTGGCCCGGCACCAGGGCCAAACCTTCCGGCAGGAAGCCTTTCCGGTACGCGGCTTTCAGTCGGGGGTGGACCCCCTCATCCATCTGGGCCTGGGCGCCCTCAGCCAGCTCGACAGCCTGTATATCATCTGGCCCGGCGGGCAATACGAGCTGCGCACCCAGGTGCCGGTGAATAGCTTGCTGGATGTACAGCAGGAAGATGCCACCGGCCAATGGGATTTTGAAAGCAATCAACCCCAAAAACGGAAATTTGAAGACCTGAGCGACCAGCTGGGGCTGGATTATGTGCACCGGGAAAATGCCTTTATCGACTTTGACCGGGAGGCCCTCATGCCCTATCTGCTTTCCACCCAGGGGCCAGCCCTGGCCACGGCCGATGTAAAGGGCGACGGCCTGGAGGATGTGTTTGCCGGCGGTGCCGCCGGCAGTGCGGGAGAGATATGGCTGCAACTGCCCGATGGCCGTTTTCGCAAGGCCCAACAGGCTGCACTGGAATCAGATGCTGCTTTTGAGGATGTGGATGCTGCTTTTTTGGATGCCGATGCCGATGGCGACGCCGACTTGTACGTGGCCAGCGGCGGCAACGAAGTGAGCCGTGCTTCTCCCCTCATCCTGGATCGTCTGTACCTGAACGATGGCCTGGGTAATTTGCGGAGAAATGCAGCCGCCCTGCCTCCGGTGAACACCAACAGCGCCTGCGTGCGCGTGGCCGATGTGGACGCCGACGGCGACCCCGACCTCTTTGTGGGCGGGCGTTCGCTGGCGGGCTATTATGGGCTGGCGCCGCGCTCCTTTTTGTTGCTCAATGATGGCAAGGGCCACTTTGAGGACGCCACGGCCAGCTTTGCTCCGGAATTGCAGCAGCCCGGTATGCTAACCGATGCCCGCTGGGTGGACATAGATGCCGATGGCGACAGCGACCTGGTGGTGGCAGGAGAATGGATGCCCCTTACTTTTTTTCAAAACCTGGAGGGCAAAGCGCTGAAACCACTTGAGGTATCCGTGGTGGATGCGCGAGATGGAGCAGCTGTACATACCTCCGGGCTGTGGACCTGCCTGTGGGCCGATGACATCGATCAGGACGGCGATATGGACCTCTTTGCCGGCAACCTGGGCTGGAATTCGCAGCTGCGGGCCAGTCAGCAGGCACCCATGAGCCTGTATCTCAAAGACTTCGACCAAAATGGCAGCATTGATCCCATCATTTCCTATTTCAAAAATGGACAAAACTTTCCGCTGGCCACTAAAGATGAAATGACGAAGCAGATCGTGCCGCTGCGCAAAAAGTACCAGCGATACACCGACTTTGCCGAGCAGCGGGTGGAAGACATATTTGGCCAGCAACTGCTACAATCGGCAGAAGTAAAATACGCCCATACCCTCAGTACGCTGTGGCTGGAAAAGCGGGATACAACCTATCTGGCGCACGAGCTGCCGGTGGAGGCCCAGTTTGCGCCTGTGATGGCCATGCTGGCCGGTGATTTTGATGAGGATGGACGGCGGGAACTTTTATTAGTGGGCAATTTCTACGGGACCACCCCGGCTATCAGTCGTTTTGATGCCAGTATAGGGGTACATCTGAGCTGGCAGCCGGAGGGAGTTGAAGTGATTCCGCCTGCCCGCAGCGGCTTTGTGGTGCCAGGTGAAAGCAGGAAAATAAATGTCATTTCTACAAATAATGGCAGGCTGATCCTGGTGGGCAGAAATAACGATCATATTCGGATATTCCGCCCCCTCAAATGAAGACTACAGCGGCTTAGGAAGAGATTTCCCAAAAATTTATGCGACTCCATTTCGTCCCCAAAATGCTGCTACTGCTGGGAGGAGAGAAGGTAGAAAAAAAGGTGAAAACAGAGAATATTCGACGATTTTTGGCTGATAGGGCATATACCTGATACCCTGATACCGGGGCTGAAAGCCGGAGAACTGCCTGACCTTTTGGGGGATAAACTTCTCAAAGACAAGGGTATGATACTTGACCAAATAGAAAAAAAGATGTAATTTTGATGTCGCAAGTGTAAAAAATACACTAAATCGCTAAGGTGAATGTGCCACAATTAGCGTAATAACCCGGAAAGTTCGGGGGAATTTGTTGAAGCAAGATGCTTTTTTCTACAAACAGCAAATATTGAAGGACAAACAACCATTTAATCCGGATATGAGTTAAGAATGTTACCCTGACATTCTTAGTTATGCGATCCATTTCATAACCATTCTCTTCATTCATAAACTTTACTATTTATTATGAACGTGAACAACTACTATGTGAAACTATGTACCGCATTGGTGGTTCTGCTGCTGGCAGCCGGGGCCACCTTTGCCCAGCGAACAGTTACTGGTACGGTCACGGATGCTGAAACCAAAGAGGCCATCAGTGGGGTAACTGTTTTGGTTAAAGGTACGACTTCGGGTGCTTTCACAGATGAAAACGGCAAGTTTACTGTGGCCATTCCGGAGGGAGCTACTACGCTCGAGTTTCGATTTTTTGGCTATGCTACTACCGAAGTAGAAGTAGGAGACAGAACGACCGTTGACGTCAGCCTGACTCCCGAGATCTCCACCCTGGAAGAAGTGGTGGTAACGGGCTACGGTACCCAGAAGCAGAAAGAGGTTACCAGCTCGATTGTGAGTGTAAAGGCCGAAGACTTTAACCAGGGCAACGTGAACAATGTGGCACAGTTGCTTCAGGGCAAAGTAGCCGGTCTGAGTATTTATCGTCCGGGGGGCGACCCCAACCGCGGCTTCAACATTCGCCTGCGCGGTTTGTCTTCCCTGGGGGGTAACACTGAGCCCCTGGTTGTAATCGACGGTGTGATTGGCGCCGACCTCAACAGTATCGACCCCAACGACATTGCTTCCATTGATGTATTGAAAGACGGTTCTGCTGCGGCCATCTACGGTACGCGGGGTTCTTCGGGGGTACTCATTATCACTACCAAGAAGGGCGAAGCCGGTAGCTCCGTGGTGAACTACAACGGCTACGTTACGGCTGAGCAAGTGGCCCGCGTGGTAGATGTGATGAGTGCTTCTGAATTTCGCGAGTTGGTGAGCCAGGG
>RFHT01000329.1 GCA_003696835.1 Bacteroidota bacterium | reverse complement strand
TTGATTTTCAGGGGTTGTTCCGAGATAAAGCCCTCGCCGTGGGTCACCCCTATTTTGTGGCCCATGGTGCGGGATCGCGCCTCCAGGAAATGCCAGAAGTCGGAATTGGAGATGTAGGTTTCGGGCTCCTTGCTGTTGTCGGGATTGTGAAACTGGCTCTTAAAGGCCAGAATTGCCGCCTGCTTTTGTTCGAAATAGGGCGTTATGTCCACCACAAAGTTGGGCTCCAGGTAGTAGTCCTGTATGAAATAGAAGAGGCGCCCGGGCCGCCATGCCTGCTGGGGCTGGCCCTGATAGGTAGTGGGGACTTTGCGCAGTCCGGCCAGAAAAACGGCATCTCTCACCAGCTTGGAAGCCCGCCCGTGGTCGGGGTGGCGGTCGTGCGGGGCATTGGTGATCACGATTTCGGGTCGGTAAAGGCGTACCTGCTCCACGATGGCCAGCTGGTGCGCTTCGTCCTGCACAAAAAAGCCGTCGCGGAAGCCCAGGTTGCCCCGCATGTGGAGTTGTAGCACTTCACTGGCCGCAGCAGCTTCCTGCGCCCGTATTTCGGCATTGCCGCGCGTGCCCAACTCGCCCCGTGTGAGGTCGATAATGCCCACGCGTTTGCCTTCGGCTACCAGCTTGCAGATGGTGCCTCCGCATCCCAGCTCTGCGTCGTCGGGATGCACCGAAAATACCAATACATCTAGTTTTGTCATCGTTCAGGGTTGAATCAACAATTTTTCGTGCAGGTACAATGTGTTTCCGCTGGCCAGGCTTACTTCATGGCGCAGCAGGTAAAGGCCCGCACTCAAGTGGGCAGGCAGAGCGATGGAGGCGGGCTTTCCCTCAAAGCTGTCTTGCCACAGCATGCGGCCATCAGGGGCAAACAGGCTGAGGCGATAGCTGCGCCACTGCGTTTTGCCCTGGTATTGCAGGTGCAGCATGCTTCCCCTGTTGGGGTTGGGAAAAGCGTGTATGCGCAAAGGGTCAGCAGCAGGCGTTACTGCCGTGCTGAGGTCGCGTCCGTTTTGCAGCTCGGCCCGTATCATGAGGCTGCCACCCAGCCGCAGGGGCGTCCATACGCCGGAGGAGTCCCAGTACATAAAAGCGTCATTGGGGTAGGTGCGGTCGAAGCCCACGCCTATGGGCAGGCTGGTGAGCTGCTGTACCCCCACCCAAAACCTTCCGGAAACTGGCTGGGGGATGTCCAGGGCGTAGCGCACAAAGTGATTGATGCTGTCGCCATAGCGGACCCGTGAGCCGGAAATTTGCTTGTACTGGGTGGAATCGGGATGGGGTTTGTTCCAAAGAGTGAGCCGGAAGGCTTCGTTTTGCATATATACCAGGCTGCCGCAGTCGGTGGTGCGGCAATTGACGGTAGGCACAAAACTGATCCACACCGCCACCAGGGTGTCGGGGCGGGTCAGGTCGTACTGTACCCCAAAGCCACGGCTTTTGTTCAGGCCAAAGGCCGCATCGGCCTCGCCATCGTCGTAGGCAAAGACCGAATCCAGGCGGAAGCGCTCGTGCACCACATCATTTTGCGGCACCTCGTCGCCCAACTCTACCTCCAGGTCCAGCTGAAGGGCCGCATTGTTGAGGATGGGCTGTTCGCTGAAAGGGTTTTCAAAGTCAATAGGCGAGCGGGTGTAGGGAGAGAGGTTGAGGCTGAGGGCTTGCTGGAAGGTACCCTGAAAAGGCGTTTGACCCACGGGGTCCTGAATGCTTGCCGCCAGGGCTGGAGCCACCAGCTGGCGGTCGAGGTTGCTCACATATACCTGAAAGGGCTGCATAAAGGAGCCCTGCTGATACTGCCGGAAAGGAATGGCCGAATAGGGTGCCAGTGGGGAGTTTTGGGCATACAGTGCTGACACATCGTGGTAAGCCGTATCGGCCGTTGTGCGGTTGGCTGCCAGGTACACGTAGTCGAGGTGCCAGTGGTCCAGGTAGCCGTTGAGAGAGCCGTGACTTTCAAACTGTATATAAAACCCCTTGTGGAAAAAGGCCGGGTCGGTGAGGGGGATGAAATACTGGCGAAATTCCCTTAGCGGCCCCCCTGTCACCGAAAGCACTTCGCGCAGGTTATCCTGGTTGTTGCCGGGATCAGTATTGTCGGCAAAAAACACCTTAAACTCGTCCACATTGCCCGGGGGGCGGTTGTCGGGCTGGTTGCCCAGGCCCTCGGGCTGGAGGAAGAAGCTCAGGGCCACCTGGTTGGCGGGGCTCAGGCCAGAGAGGTCGATGCAATGGGTGCGCAGCACATCGGCCCTACCAGCCGAAAGGGAAATTTGCACATAGGCATGGCCCTGGCTGTCGGCGCCGTCGAAGGTGGCCACGCCCTTGCTGGGGGGGCGCACCGCCAGATGGCGGCTGATGAGGGGATAAGCCATGGAGCCCCTCAGCATCCATTTGCTACTGTCGGGCAGCAAACTGCTGCCCGAAAAATCGTCAAAAAATGGCTGGGAAGCTGAAAAAGCCAGGGTGTCGGCTCCCGCTGAACGCCCGGCCAGGGGCTGGTGGTGGGCTTCCTGCAGCTGGGGAACCTCCCTCAGCTGGTCATCGGAAAGCAGGCTTTGCCCTTTTGTATTAACCCAAGAAACACACAGCAAGCAACATACACACAGCAGGCGATACACCATATTCATTGATCTGTTCGAAAAGACAAAATTAGGAAAATAACTCAGACGTGAAAATGCAAGAGCAAATCCCTTTCTTACCTGAATACCAGGGAGCGCAGAACGGTCTCCAGGGAGTGTCTTTGGGCTTCGGAGAGGTAGGAAATGACCACATTGAGGGCTTTACGGCCTATGAAGGTAGTGTAATAGACCTGTTTGATCTGGCTGCCGCCATAGTGGAGGTGCACCTTTCGGGCATACAGGTGCTGGCCACTGTACATGTACACCTTTACCGGCCCACTGATGCGGTAGTCCAACTTCGACTGCTGCAGGGTTTGCATGCTGCGGGCCAGGTACACCTGGGCATCGGTAATTTCAGGCAAATCACTCAGGTCTTCGGTCGTAATGGCAATAGAGGCATTGTAGGCCTGATGGAGCTTACGGGGGTTCTGTTCAAAGGCGGTGAGCAGGTAGGTTTCCCGTTTTTCCATTTGGCCAAATTGTCCCAGCAGCTCTTCCTCCCCACCCGTCATCAACTGTCTGACCTGCTCCATTAGTTGCCGGTTGGCCGTATCCTGCACCACATACCAATGGGCGGGAATTTCTATACTAAATCCCAGCTCTTCGAAGGCAAAAAGGCGGGTGGTATGGGCAGTGGAGTCGGCAGGTGGCAACTCCTGTGCATACAGGGTGGCAAAACTGAGCAGGGGGGTGAGCAGAAAAACAGCTAATTGCTTGTTCATGGGTGGGGAAATAGGGATATGCATTCATGGGGTATAGTTCCAAACAGGCTTCAGCTGCCAGCGGGCTGATAAGCGATGAGCAGTTCCGAAAAATAGGCTGTGTTCTGGAAGGGGACATCCAGAGCAATGAGGTAAGGCAGCAGATAGGCCTCTTCCTTTTTCAATTGGGGGTCGTACTCAATCTTTTCGGCCAGGTAGTGGCGAAATTCTACGATAGAGCGATAGAGCCTTGCACCCTTGCGGGTGTATTTGGGCAGCAGCCAGTAGGCACCGGCATTGACACCTACAAAGGGCAAAACGGCCAGGGAAAGCGGCATAGTGGACGGGCCATCCAGCATCACCATAAGCGTAACCACCGAAGCCAGGCAGGCAATCATTTCAAAAACATGGTTCAGATTCTTGTCCTTCAGCAAGGTATATACAGCCCTGAACAGGATAAACATCAGGGGCACCAGCAGAAAGACGTATAGCAGCATCTGGCTGAGTACCGGCCGGGCAAACAAAAACACACAAGCCATCAGGAGGAAGGCTGAGAGTCCTCCTACGATGAGGCTCATCAGTTTGCGGTTGAGGAGGAAAGTACCATAATCCTGCTGCAGCACCTGCTGCATCCGGTCTTCGGCCTTGTCGGTAATTTTGCTTTTGTTGCGGGAAATGATGAGCCGTTTGAGGTAGCATGCGGGGTGATAAGAAAGGGCTGCCTGTTCATCCCGGCTGAGTTGATGCACCAGGGAATAATTGGCCATAGAAGCACTGAAGGAGGCCTGGCTCCAGGCGATGCGGTAGCAGTTTTTTACAGCCGCATTCAATACTGCGGCCAGCAGGCAGTTGGAGTCAAAACCAGCCTGGTAGATATAGCGCGCTGCTGCCGGGGAGATGCCCTCGGGCGGGGCTTCCCGCGGAATAGGTGACAACTTCAGCCTGGGCCGGAAATACCAACCTATGAGCCCATAAAAGGCAAGCACCAGCACCATGACCAGCACAATGCTCCACCAAAAATGGGCTGAGGGCTCAAATGTTGTCCAATGTTCCATTGTTTACAGCCGAAATTGTATGTCAGGGGCCAATTTGGGTTTGGGCCTTACATTTGCGACTTGATGTTTTTCAGCTCCTGGTTGAGCAGTTCCCGGGCCCGGAAGAGCTGGGCCTTGACCGTTCCCAGGGGTATTTGCAGCTCTTTGGCCACTTCTTCGTAGCTAAACTCCTTGAAGTAGCGCAGCTCTACCAGTATGCGGTATTTTTCGGGCAGGCGTTCGATGGCCATATTGAGGTACTGGCTCCGCTGCTTTTTCAGCATGGTCTGGTTGGGGTCCAGGTTTTCGTCCCTTACATCAAATCTCATGCTGCTTCCGTCATCTCCTTCCACAGGTGCATCTATAGAAACCGTTTGAACGCGTTTTTTTCTGATAAAATCAATGCAGTTGTTAGTAGCAATGCGAAACAACCAGGTAGAGAAGGCATATTTGGAGTCAAATTTATCTATGGAGTTAAAAGCTTTGGCAAAGGCCTCCTGGGTGAGGTCTTCGGCATCATCGGCATTTTTGACCATTTTAAGTAGCATATAGTAAACCGACTTCCGATACTTTTTTAGCAGGGTTTCAAAAGCCTTATTTTCTCCCCGTTTAGCAGCAGCTACCAGTTCGCGGTCTTCTTGTGTGTTTTTCGATACTTTTGGTGTTACTTCTTCCATTCAGGCTGTTTGATTAATCCAACAGGTACGACAAATAAATTGTAGATAAAATACAGTAAATCCAAAAAAGGATAGGCATACAGCAGGTTTTTTTCCCTGATTGACTGATTGATGGAAATGAAAATGCCCCAGCTGATCATGATTCTCAATAAATATAACGAAAAAAGCGGAAACATCGTTAACCCAAGCCCTAAAGATACGAGTATTCCGGTATAAAAGCACGCATGGGCGAGGTGAAATGTAGCCAGCAACCATTTTGACTGGGGGGAATAGGCAGGTGATGCGCTGAGGTGCCGCCATTTTTGGCTCAACCAGGCTTTCCAGCTTTGTTTGGGCAGGGAGAAAGTGAAGCTTGCCGGATTGCGCATCACGCGGGTGGTGCGGGCTTTGGCGTAGGCATTCACCAGCAGGTCGTCGTCGCCGGAGAGGCGCCCGCGGAAGGCCTGCAGGCCCCCGTGCCGCACATAAAAGCTGCGCCTGTAGGCCAGGTTGCGGCCCACCCCCATGTAGGGAAGGCCCATGCGAGCCATGCCCACGTACTGAAAGGCCGTGTAAAAGGTTTCGAAGCGAATGAAGAGGTTGAGCAGGCCGGGCTGCCGGAAATACAGGCCCAGGCCCAGTACCACTTCTGTGTGCGGCCCAAAGTGGGCCGCCACCTGTTTGAGCCAGTTGCTTTCGGCCTGGCAGTCGGCATCGGTAAAGGCCAGCAGCTCGTGGCGGGCAGCCGCCACTCCACTGTGGATGGCCCATTTCTTGGGCGCCCAGCCCGGAGGAGTAGCGTGCAGCTCTTTCCAGTGCAAATGGGGATAGGTGGGTTTGAGCGCCTCCAGCACCTGCCGGCTGCCATCGGTACAGCGGTCCAGCACTACCCACACCTCATAGTTGGGATGGCTCTGCTTGAGCAAAGAGGGCAAAAAACGCCTGAGGTTTTCGGTCTCATTGTGGGCAGCTACAATCACCGAAATACCGGCCGCATCATCAGCGGCCGGCGAAGTATCGGGCTTCCACCAGCCCACAGCCAGCCAAAGCTGAAACAGCACATATATGCCTGCGGATACACAAAGGGCAATGAAAATGAGCATGTGTTATTGAAGCAATTGTTCCAGCTCCACCGGCAGCCTGATCAAAATTTTGTCCTGCCCGTCTTCTTCATAGCGAAAGCGGCGAAAAGTCGTTCCATCAAACCAGTAAAACTGGTTGGTGATATGACCGGGGTCTTTTTGGTAAAATTCATTTACCAGCGGGCTCAGGTAACGAATGCGTTCCAGCACGTATTGGTCGTTGATAGGAACACATATCACAGCCCCCTTGGTGGGCAGGGCAATGAGGCAGCCGTACTTGCCCATGCAAAAGTGGGCATTGTGGTTGAAATCGACGATGTAACTGGCCGAGAAATCACCGCTGAAAAAACAATACAACTCCGTACCGTCTTCCATTTGGCCCTGGGTAAGCTGAATCTCCTCCTGGTTGATGTTTTGCTGAGCCACGCGAAAGAGTTCTTCTTCGGATTGATCCCAGCGGGCCACCATGTTTTTGGTAAGCAGGTGAAAGCGCCCTTCGTAGTCCAGTATGAGGTTGGTGAAGGTACCTTCGAAGTCCACGCGGTGTACCATTTGCTGGCGTATTTCCGGGCGGCCAAAATTCTCGGGATACACCCGGGTTTTGAGGTAAGGCCTGGCCTCTTTCCAGTCCATTTGCAGGGGCTTGGCATGAAAATGGGCATGCACCCGGTCGAAGTGCTGCCCGATCACTTCAAACCACTCCCCCTCTTCCTGCTGGGCAATTACGCGTATGAGATTGTCCAGGCCGCACTGCACTTCCTGCCCTTCTCCCAGCTCCACCGAAATCATGCCCGGCTGTATGCCTGTCACGCGCCCTTTGCGGCTGAGGTAGGCTTCAGCCATCGCCAGTACCTGCTGGTAAGCCGCTTCGTCTATCAGTTGTGCGTATTCCGAAGGCATGCTCCGGTTCCATTTGCCCGGTTTCTCCATAGACCTTAAAGATAGTCCGTGAGGAGCCAATAATCCAAATGGAAAGCGCATTTGCAGGTGGCAGGTGACAGGTCACAGGATGCAGGTGACAGGTGACAGGATGCAAGTAGTTGATTAGCCACTAAGTTCACTGAGGGCACGAAGGAGGGCACGAAGCCAGCTGGGGCAAAGTTTGAGGATGCAGGTCGAAGATGCCATTAAGGTGTTGGAGCGAAGCGGAAGTCCCTCAAGGGGATGGCAGGTTGCCGGTTGCCGGTGGCAGGTTGCCGGTTGCCGGTTGCAGGTTGCCGGTTGCCGGTTGCCGGTTGCCGGTTGCAGGTTGCCGGTTGCAGGTTGCCGGTTGCAGGTTGCAGGTTGCCGGTTACCGGTTGCCGGTTGCCGGTTGCCGGTTACCGGTTGCAGGTTGCAGGTTACCGGTTGCCGGTTACCGGTTGCCGGTTGCTGGTTGCCGGTTGCCGGTCAACATTAATCAGGGATTGCCACCTGCATCCTGCATCCTGCATCTTGCATCCTGCATCTTGCATCCTGCATCTTGCATCCTGCATCCTGAATCCTGAATCCTGCATCCTGAATCCTGCATCCT
>RFHT01000328.1 GCA_003696835.1 Bacteroidota bacterium | reverse complement strand
GAACGCGAAGCCTTCCTCAGCCTGCTGGGCGAGCGCAAAACCCTCGAACGCATTCAGCATACCCTCAAAACAGGCAAGCCGCTGAGAAATTAGGAGGCAAACTCAATGAGCCACTGAGCATTTTTTCAAACAACAGTAAACCAACATCTCATGCAAGAAGCATATATCATTACTGGATACAGATCTGCCGTTGGCAAAGCCAACCGGGGCGGGTTTAAGAATATGCGCTCCGACGACATGGGCGCCGAAGTGGTCAGGCACCTGGTAGCCAGCGTGCCTGAGCTGGACCCCACGCGCATAGACGACCTCATTGTGGGCTGTGCCGTGCCGGAGGCTGAACAGGGCATGCAAATTGGCCGCATGATTGCGCTGCTTTCCCTGCCCCAGAACGTTTCGGGCGTAACGGTAAACCGCTACTGCGGCTCCGGCCTGGAAACCATCGCCCTGGGCGTGGCCAAGATCAAAGCAGGCATGGCCGACTGCATCATTGCTGGCGGTATAGAAAGCATGTCACTGCTGCCCATGATGGGCCACAAAGTGGCCCTCAACTACAAAATTGCCCAAACTCACCCCGACTGGTACCTGGGCATGGGCCTCACAGCCGAAGAGGTGGCCGTGGATTACAAGATTTCCCGCGAAGACATGGACGAATTTGCCTACCACTCCCACCGAAAGGCCCTCAGGGCCCTGGAGCAGGGCAAGTTCAAGTCGCAGATTGTGCCCATAGAGGTGGAGGATGTATTTATTGATGAAAATGGCCGCCGTGCCAGCCGCACCTATACGGTGGACACAGACGAAGGCCCCCGCGCCGATACCAGCATGGAGGCCCTGGCCAAGCTGCGGCCCGTGTTTCGCAACAACGGCACCGTTACGGCCGGCAACTCCTCCCAGACTTCCGACGGAGCCGCCTTCGTGCTCATCATGTCGGAGCGCATGACCAAAGAGCTGGGTCTGAAGCCCCGCTTGCGCATGGCGGGCTATGCCACCGAAGGCATAGACCCCCGCATCATGGGCATGGGGCCGGTTAAGGCGGTGCCCAAAGTGCTGAAGCAAACCGGCCTCAAGCTGGACGACATTGAGCAGGTAGAGCTCAATGAAGCCTTTGCCGCACAGTCACTGGCGGTGATACGCGAGCTGGGGATGGACCCCGAGCGCGTCAACGTCAATGGGGGCGCCATTGCCCTGGGCCATCCCCTGGGCTGCACCGGCGGCAAGCTCACTGTACAGCTCATGAACGAAATGGAAGCCCGCGGCCAGCGCTATGGCATGGTTACGGCCTGCGTGGGCGGCGGACAAGGGGTGGCGGGTGTCTTTGAGCGCCTTTCCTGACAGGGAAGCGCACTCACTGCCTGCTGCTTGTGTGAAGGGAGGGGGAGTCACCCTAAAAAAGTTTAAAATTACTTGACATTCGCGGTGGCTCGCCATATCTTTGCACTCGCAATCCAAAAAAGGATGGCAAAAAGTGGTTTTTACCACGGGATTCGGTAGCTCAGTTGGTAGAGCATCTGCCTTTTAAGCAGAGGGTCCTGGGTTCGAGCCCCAGCCGAATCACAACAGCCCAGTGGGCCTATGCCCGGTGGGCTTCGCTTTCAGCGGTGAATAAATACCCGCATTCTGATTGCGAAACGTTCTTAACATGATGCCCAGGTGGTGAAATTGGTAGACACGCTACTTTGAGGGGGTAGTGCCCGTTATTGGGCGTGCTGGTTCGAGTCCAGTCCTTGGTACGAAGTTTTGTTTGAAAAAATCAGCCTTATTGGGCTGATTTTTTTTTTAGTGGGACATATCTTGGGACAGTTTGATATTTAAAATTGCTTCGTCTTTTTCAGCAATTTTCCGTATACTAGCAGTATGACAAAGACTGAAATACAAGCTTGGGAAGTCATCAATAAGTTGACACCAGCGCAGCAGTATTACTTTGCTCTGAAAATTCTTCAGAATTTTCAGCCTAAAGATGTTGCAGATGTTTCTGAAAAAGAGGCGTTTGCAGAGTATCCATTTTGGTCAAATGAGGAGGAGGCCGCTGAGTTAATTCTCAAACGTAAACAACAGCTAGAAGATGGTACTGTGAAGGCGATCACTCCCCAGCAATCACGCGCAAATGTGGAGGAGCGACTCTCCAAACTCTAAATGACTTATAAGGCACATATTCATCCTGCATTCGATGATGATGTGGTGCAGATTGTGGCCTGGCTCAGAAAGTCTAGCCCTGCTAATGCGCATGATTTTGTGAATGTGGCTTACGATGAAATAGATATTGTTCTCAACGAACTTGATCATAACGTATTCCACCAAAATAAACGGCCCGTCAAATCGCGGGCCGTTGGCAAATTCAAGAATCACTTTATCTACTACACTGTCGATACAGACGAGAAATCAATGATGGTATTAGCAGTAATGTTTGGTGGGAGAAATCCAGATTTAATCAGTCAAATTGTAGAGGCTCGTCTCAAGAAGTAGCCATGTTCTTTTCCTGCCGTTTATTATTACTTGATCCATGTGATAAATTCATCCATTATTTCTCTCCAGTGCCCTTTTTCATAATCAGGGTGACCATTTCCTGTTAGCTCAAAAAAATTATGTTCTAGCCCAATGTACCTTTTTAGGGTTAAATTTTCTTTTCCCTTTTCTATAAAAAATAATGGAACCATATCGCATAAGCCTGAACTTATGTCTGCTGTTCCATACGCCAGGTAAATGGGCATATCTAAATTCAGCCAATCATCATAAATGGGCTCTGAAAAAGTTTTCCATGCCTTTAAACCTGGATTGACTCGAACAGAATCCTCATTATTTGCTTGTTTGTAAAACTCATAATTGCCTGTGATTATAGAATCTGCTTTTTCCCAACTTATTCTACCCAATTGTGCATCCAACCTGGCCTGACGAATATATTGATCTATTCGCCCAAATGGGTTTGCAGCGAATAATCCCAAATGAGTAACATCCCTATCTCGTGTCGCAATCTTTGTAGCTACTTTAGTCCCCTGTGAATGTCCTGCAACAACAAGCCTGTTGTGGTCAACCCAGTTTTGTTGTTTCAAAAAGGCCAATACAGCAAGCGCCCTGTTGACATAGTTCTCTAAATAGTTTGCTTCTATGTATGCATCTGAAAACTTGCCTGGTTGGGCAGGGTCAGGAATATATTGAAGTCGATTGTTCAGGTTTTCTTTTTTTGCCAATAGGGGGGTTTTAGGCATTGATATAATCACCAGGTGATATTGCCTGGAAATTTCAATGTAATTGAAGTTTGAAACCCCACCTCCCAAAAAATAGTTTCCATACCCTTCTATTTCACCAAAAAGTGGAACAGGCAACGAACCCTGGCACCACAGAAATATTGGCTTTTTCTTATTCAGCATTGTGTCAACAATGATAAAATCAATTGTATCGCTTTCATTTGATACATAAAATGATAATGCTTTATGCTCGATTAACTCACCTTTTTGCCCAAAACAATTTACCGAAGCGAGTATAATGGCGAAAATGGATATTATTTTTTTCATTCGAATTAATAGTGGTGCTAAAATTTGCAAGATTGCAGGAGATCAATATAGCTAAAATCAATGGGTTTGGGGTAAGGAGATTATTTTACCCTCAGAGAAACGCCATTGCGCCTCAGTTTTTACATACCCCTTTGCAGGCATGCTTTCGCCCGGCATCCATATTCCCGGCAGCCAGGTAACCTTCTCCTCCCCAAATCGACAAAATCGCTGGAAAACCCTGAATTAATTTGGTAATTTTGCCCGGAAAATAACTACTACCAAAGCAAACACCATTATGCAAAACGCTTTATTCCAGGTACCCGAACCCACAAATGAGAAGATACTTTCTTATGCTCCGGGAACGCCGGAGCGCGCAGCCCTCAAGCATGCGCTGGACGAGCTCATGGCACAAAAAAAGGACATCCCCATGTACATTGGCGGCAGGGAGGTATATACCGACAACAAAATACCCATTTCTCCCCCCCACGACCACCAGCACCTCATTGGGCATTACTCTCGTGGCAACGCCACCCATGTGCGCGAAGCCATAGACGCCGCCCTGCAGGCCAAAGCCAGCTGGGAAGCCACTTCCTGGGAGCAGCGGGCGGCCATCTTTCTCAAGGCCGCCGACCTGCTGGCCGGCCCCTACCGCGCCCGCATGAATGCTGCCACCATGCTCTGCCAGTCAAAAAACGCCTTCCAGGCCGAAATTGATGCCGTGGCTGAACTGGCCGACTTCTGGCGATTCAACGTCTATTACATGCAGCAGATTTACCGCGACCAGCCCCGCTCAGCTCCCGGTATGTGGAACCGCATGGAATACCGCCCCCTGGAAGGCTTCGTTTTTTGCATTACCCCCTTTAACTTTACCTCCATTGCCGGCAACCTGCCCGGCGCACCCGCTCTCATGGGCAACTGCTGTGTGTGGAAACCCGCCGACAGCCAGGTGTACTCGGCTCAGGTGATTATGGAAATTTACCGCGAAGCAGGCCTGCCCGATGGCGTCATCAACCTCATCTATGCCGACGGCCCCGAAGCGGGTGAGGTGGTATTTAACCACCCCGACTTTGCCGGTCTGCACTTTACCGGCTCTACGGGCGTTTTTCAGCATCTGTGGAAAACCATAGGCGAAAACATTCAGCTCTACAAAAGCTACCCCCGCATAGTAGGCGAAACCGGCGGCAAGGACTACATCGTCATCCACCGCTCGGCCGATGCCCAGGCAGCGGCTACAGCCATCTCAAGGGGGGCATTTGAGTTTCAGGGCCAAAAGTGCTCTGCCGCTTCCCGCATTTACCTCAGCGAATCGTGCTACGAGGAAGTGATGGACAAACTCAAAAGCGACCTGGCCGAATTTAAAATGGGGTCGCCCACCGATTTCCGCAACTTCATCAATGCCGTCATTGACAGGCGGGCATTTGACAAAATTACTGGCTATATCGAAAAGGTGCGGGTATCCACAGATGCCGAAATTGCCATAGGCGGTAAGTACGACGACTCCAAAGGCTATTTCATACAGCCCACGGTGGTGGTAACCGAAAACCCCCAGTACCTCACCATGTGTGAGGAAATATTTGGACCGGTGGTAACGGTCTATAAATTCGCCGACGACCGCTTCGAAGAAACCCTGGATGTACTCAACCACACCAGCCCCTATGCCCTCACGGGTGCCCTCTTTGCCAAAGACCGCTACGTCATTGAGCAGGCTTCGCGCAAATTGCAGCACACCGCCGGCAACTTCTACATCAACGACAAGCCCACGGGCGCAGTGGTGGGGCAGCAACCTTTTGGCGGCGGCAGAGCCTCCGGCACTAACGACAAAGCCGGCTCCTACCTCAACCTGCTGCGCTGGGTTTCGCCCCGCACCATCAAAGAAACCTTTGTGCCCCCTGTGGATTACCGCTATCCCTTTATGGAGGCAAAGTAATAAAGGAAATGGAATGCTATGTACATGCAGGCCGGGGGATACCCGGCCTGCATGCTTTGAAGGAGCCTACCCGCTTATGTAGGCTTATTACAGTGTAAACGAAGTAACTTTACCTCAATGGGACTGCGTACTATGCAGGCGGGTTGAGTCCACGAGCGCGCGCGGACGGACTTGCGCTGGCCTTGGTTAGCTCGTGGCCGATTTTTGGTTCTTTTTTTCGGCAAAAAAGAACATAAGCATAATAAAATGAAACCTAAGCACATTTAATTTACAATAACATCAAAAAGGCCAAAATCGCCCCCCGGCTTCAGCCCGGGGCCGTTATCCCCTAGCGGTCAAACCCTATGCGGATCCGTTTCTCCGAATAAACTGGCGACCCATCCTGCAGTATGCCCTGAAGCTG
>RFHT01000327.1 GCA_003696835.1 Bacteroidota bacterium | reverse complement strand
CTCACCATGCCGTCGGGAGAGATTTTGCGAATGGTGTGCCCCAGGTGGTCGCATACGTAAATGCTGCCATCAGGGGCTAGGGTAATGCCCGTGGGGTCGGCAAAGCGGGCCGCCAGACGGGGACCATTGGCCACCCCAAAACTGCCCGTACCGGCGTAGGTACTCACATTGCCCAGGGTATCAATTTTCCTGATCTTCTGGTTTTTGGTGTCGGCCACATATACATTGCCCACCGCATCGGCAGCTATGCCCCAGGGAGCGTGAAACCTGGCCGTATTGCCCGGCCCGTCGGTACTGCCAATGGCCCCCGTACCCGCCAGGGTGCTCACCAGGCCCGTGTGTGGATCGTATTTCCTGATTTTGTGATTCCAGCGGTCGGCTATGTAAAGGATGCCCCGGCCATCAATGGCTATGCCGTGGGGGTTGTTGAAGGTTGCCTCGCCCAGGGCTTTGCCGTCGCGGTCGCCAGCCTGGTTGACGTCTCCGGCCACGGTACTCACCACCTGCGCCTGAAGCGCAGAACTCGTAGCGGCACAGACGGCCAGCAGAAAGGCCAGCCCCTGCACAACCAGCAAGCTGGAGCACCATAGACTATTTCCTTTGCTGTGACAAACCTTTGGGTACAACACTTCTGGCTTTATGGTTAAAGTTAAATGGGCGAATCGGGTAAATCTTCTGCTGGCCGGGGCAGCCCACCCAGCTCCGGCTGAGTAGAAAAAACGGGCCCGGCACATACCTGCCTGATGGTGCGTGCATACTGTTGGGCCACCACTTCCCAGGTGTAGTGCTTCAGCGCCAGGCTTTTCATCTTCTTTCCCAACTGCTGCAGTTTTCTGGGCGACAGTTGCTGGAGATGCTGAAGCAATTGCTGGGTATTTTGAAAAAACAGGGCTTCATTGGCTGTGGTTTCCCGGTTGAATACCACGTCGTAGGCCAAAATGGGCCTGCCCAGGTTCATGGCCTCCACCAGGGAGGGATTGGTGCCGCCGGCACTGTGGCCATGCAGGTAGAGCGTGGCATTGGAGCGCAGCATGTCCAGAATGCGCAAATCCTGTATGTAATCGACCAGGTGAATGTGCTCGAAGTGGCCGAAGCGCGCCCGCAGGGCACGCCCGTGGCGGGTGGAATCCCAGTTGCTCACAATTACCAGGTCCATCTGGTTGTACTGCGAAAAAACCTCCAGAATCATTTCGAGCTTGTTTTCCGGCTCGGCCCTGGCCACTTTTACGGCATAGTTGCGCCCCAAAAAAGGATAATAAGGCAGCAGGGAGGCATCTATCTCTACTTTTCCTACATGGTCGCCACCGTAAGCAATGAGTTCGGAGCTACTGTGATAAGCCTCGGCCACATATTCCTGCAGGGCCCGGTTGTCGGTGATGATGCGGTGAGCAAAATGTACGGCCTGCCTTTCGGAAAATTTGAGAAACATGCGGGCAAATTTGCCCCACTTTTCCCTCCTCCATTCCAGCCCGTCTATGTTGATGATAAACTTCTGGGGAAATACCAGACGCAACACGGGCAGCAGTACACAGCCCGATACCCCCAGAACGAGTAGCACCTCGCAAGTGCGCAGGGCATGCAGCATGCTTAGTATGTCGTAGGCTACACTTTGGGGGCCGTTGGCCTTCAGGCCGATGTAGTGAAGGCGGGCACCTTCCCATTCCTGCAGTCGTTCTTCTTTTTTGTAGGCCTCTCCGCTGCAGTACACCCGCAGATCAAACTGCCCGGCCAGGTGCTTGACGAGGTAGTGGACCAGGGTTTCGAAGCCGCCGTACTTGGCCGGCACCCCTACCGAGCCAATGATACCAACTTTGATTTTCTTTCGCATACGTATCCGTTTACGCAGCGAATTTATGCATAGCCTGTGTATATTTTAATTTATAAAATATATAAAATATTACATTTTTGAATGCATGTATGAAGTGGGGGCAGGTCGCAAGTCCGCATGGCCTGAAAGGTATCTCAGGCTTGTTTGTATGGGGATCATTCTTGCCTACACCAGGGCTTTGAGCTCAGTGATGATATTGTCTGCCAGTTCGTTGGCCTTCTCCTGAGTTTTGGCCTCGGCATATACGCGTATGATGGGTTCGGTATTGGATTTGCGCAGGTGCACCCAGGCATCTTCGAAGTCGATGCGCAGGCCATCCACGTCGTTGATTTTCTCCTGTTTGTACTGCTCTTTGAGGTGATTGAGCAGGGAGTCGAGCTCAATGCCCGTGCTGAGCTGCACTTTCTTTTTGGCCATGAAATAATTGGGGTAGGCGCGCCTCAGCTCCGCACAGCTTTTGCCGCTTTTGACCAGATGCGACAAAAAGAGCGCAATGCCCACCAGGGCATCCCGTCCGTAGTGCAGTTCGGGATAAATAATGCCGCCATTTCCTTCCCCTCCTATGAGGGCATCGGTGCGCTTCATGATTTCGATTACATTGACTTCCCCTACGGCAGAAGCATAATACCTGCAGCCGTGCTTTTCGGCCACGTCTTTGAGCGCCCGGCTGGAGGAGAGGTTGGAAACCACAGCACTTTTGCTGTGTTGCAGCACATAGTCGGCTACAGCTACCAGGGTGTATTCCTCCCCAAACATATTCCCCTCATTGTCGATGAGCACCAGGCGGTCCACATCGGGGTCCACACAAATGCCCAGGTCGGCATGGCGGGTTTTGATGTAGTTGCATATTTCGGAGAGGTTTTCCTCCAGGGGTTCGGGATTGTGGGCAAACCAGCCCGTGGGAGTACAATTCAGCTCAATGATGTGCTCTACGCCCAGGCGTTTGAGCAAACGCGGTACAAACAGGCCGCCACTGCTGTTGACGCCATCCACTACCACCTTGAGGCGGGCTTTTCCTATGGCGTACTTATCTACCAGCTTCAGCGCAAGGATTTTATTGATGTGCACATCAACCAGGTCATCGCGCAGGCTGACTTTGCCCAGGTTCCTCACATCACTGAAGTGATAGTAGGCATTGTTGAGAATTTCCAGAATCTCCAGTCCGTCTTTTTTGGTTACAAACTCCCCCTTGTTGTTGAGCAGCTTGAGCGCATTCCATTCCACGGGGTTGTGAGAGGCCGTAATGATGATGCCACCGGCAGCCCCGAGCTCCGGTACGGCTATTTCAACGGTAGGAGTGGTACTCAGGCCCAGGTCGATGACTTCAAATCCCAGACCCACCAGGGTGTTCATCACCAGCCGTTGTACCATGGGGCCGGAGGGCCGTGCATCCCTGCCAATGACCACCCGTTTGGTGTTGGATTTGAGAGTAAGCCAGGTACCATAAGCGGCGGCAAAGTTTACAATGTCAATGGGGGTGAGGTTGTTTGTTACCTTCCCACCAATGGTGCCGCGGATACCCGAGATGGAGGAAATCAATGTCATAGACCACGTGTTTACTGCTCAAAGTTATGGAAAAAGATATAATTTTGGGTATAACCCCTGTCTAATTCTTTAAATTTGTGCTCCAAATTGACAAAAATCCCCAAAAGGTAAATGGATTTTCCCTCCCGCATAATGACAAAATGCCTGCCTGCCCTACTGAGTGAAACCCGTATGCATATTTTGCCATCCTTTTGCAGCCCTGCCGCCAGGGTATATGTAAAGCGGGAAGACGAATCGGGTTTTGGCATTTCGGGCTGCAAAAAGCGGAAGTACGCCTCCCTGCTGCCGTTTTTGCTCAAACACCACATACAAACGGCTGTGCTCCTCGGCGGAGCCCACTCCAACCACGTAGTGGGCATCACCCAACTGTTGCACGAGCACCGTATTGGGGTCCATGCTTTTTTAAAGAAACCTCATGCTTCATTCCCGCTTTCGGGCAATGCGCTGCTGCGCAATATGCTGCTGGCCGAGGAGCAGATCAGCTGGGTGCCGGCTGATGCATGGGGTGGGGCAGAAGCCCTGGCCGCCGAATACGCCCGAAACCTGGGCCCTCAGGCTTTTTTTATTCCCGAAGGGGGCACTTGCCCGCCTGCCCTGCCGGGGGCCTGCACCCTGCTGCTGGACATACAGCGGCAGGAGCAGCAACTGGGCACCGGCTTTGACCATATATGGATAGACGCCGGCACCGGCCTGATGGCCGCTGCCCTCATAGGCATGAACACCCTGCTGGGACGCCACAGCCAGGTGCACGTGGTACTGGTAGCCGGAGATGAAGCTTACTTTCTCCTGCAACTGAAGCGGGTGTGGAAATGGTTTGAAGAGGAATTGCAGCTGTCCCTGCCCCCCGCGCACAACTTTGAACTATACCCGCCGGTAACCGCCCGCGCCTTTGGCAGCATGAATGCCGAGGTACGGCGCTTTTGCCTGCAAACCGCCCGGGAAGAAGGTCTGTTGCTGGACCCCATTTATACGGCTAAGTTATTTCTCACAGCCCGGCACTCCCTTGCTGCCGGCAGGCAGCAGGGCCATGTGCTACTCATCCACTCAGGCGGGGGCACCGGCCTCATGGGAGTCGGCCGGCATTTTACTGCACCTGCTCCAGGGGCACGCCTATGATCTCTTCCAGGGCAATTTTAGCCAGCAATACCTTGCTTTCGTACTCGGCCTTGGCCTCCACGGCATTGGTGTGTACCAGGTAGGCCTGGTTGTATTCGGGGTAGGTACTTTCTCCGTTTTTGTAGCGCTCCTCGGCCAGCAGGTAAGCACCGTAAGCCTCTTCGGCACTTTGGGTACGCACCCGCAAAATGGTGATGGCACTGAGGTAGGCCTGGTAGCGGGTAAGCACCTCAGAGCGGATCATCAGCTTTTGCAGGTTGAGGGTTTCCTCGGCAATCTTGACGTCCTCCATGGCTGCGCGTGCCCGTATTTTGTTGTTAAACAAAGCCCCCAGGTTGATGGAAAGGCCGACCCCAAAGCCGGTGTTGGTGTTGTTGTTTTGGTTACCCGGTAAAGGGGCATTGAGGGTATCCGGGCCCCGGCCTATGCTGTACTGTGTGTTGAAGTTGAGGGATTCCTTCCAGGAGTTCCTTGCCAGCCGATGCTGCTCCTGGGCCTGCTGCAGCTTGTGCTGCAGGACCTTGTTTTGGGGGTAGTTTTGCCAGGCAATGCGCACCAGCTTTTCCTCCAGGGGCAGGTCCACGCTGTCGGCAGGGGGAATTATTTGCTTATAATTGATGTGTTGGGCGTGAGCAAAAAAAGAAATGAGTAAAAATATCGCAATTGTTAGTAGTCTCATGAGTCAAAAGTTTTCCTGCAAATCACTTGTGTGTTGATTGCTTCAAAATAACGAAAAGTATCAGTGCTTATGAGAATAAAACCGGGCAGCGGGATGAATTATTGTACAAGCAAACTTAGTGTCGCTGCCCGGTGGTGAAAATTCGTTCAGTGAATGGGCTTTGGGCGTTCGTCCTCGGGCAGTTGGCTGCCTTTTACATACTCCAGCAGGCGGGAGGCCTCGCGCTTAAACCTGCGGGCAAAAGCCGCCGAAAAGCTGCCCGCCTCCATGAGGCGGCGGTCGTCGGTCCATACCCTGGCACGGTCGGAAGGGATGAGCTTCAATTTGCCATATTGCATCAGGGTCATGGCCATGTGCCCGTCCTCGCTGCCCTGGGGCGTATGGTCGTAGCTGCCTTTTTCCAGGGCGTCTTTGGTGCGAAAAGCCGAGTTGAAGCCCAGTACATTGATGTACTCCCGGTTGCGCTGGCGAATTTTGTACAGCACACCGGCCGCCATTTCATACAGGCCCATGCTGAAGCGCGGGGTGCCCTCGCTGGGTATGACAGAGTGCCGCCCGTACACCATCATCACCTGGGGGTCCTTCAAAGCCTCCACGTAGTCAATGCCCCAGTAGGGAGGGTAAATGGAGTCGGCATCGGCTTGCAGCAGATAGATGCCCTTTGCCTTCTCCAGCCCCATCTGCCGGGCGTGCTTGATGCCCTGTACCGGCTGAAAATAGCTCCTGATCTCCAGGGTATCCAGAATTTCCTGCGTCCTGTCGGTAGAGTTGTTGTTGACCACAAACAGCTCGGTGGGGTAGTCCAGCTCCAACTCGGCCAGAGACGAAAGGGTGTTGAGGATATTGGCCTCCTCGTTGTAGGCCGGTATCACAATAGACACCTCCGGCTTTTCAGCATTGAAGCGCTTGAGCTTGTAGCGTATGCGCTCCACCTGCTGCTTGGGCAGGTCGGCAGGGTCGTATTCAAAAGTATGTTGTTTGATCCAGGCAGGTAAGGTGAATTTTGGTAATGCCATATAAGTTTCTTCTTCTTTGGTTCAACTATCCTTGCAAACATTAACAGTCGATGTATTAACAAATAATATTTTGGGTTCAGGCGCTAGCCTGAATGCCCTCATTTCTTACGGGTGCTGCCACCGTTTTGGGGGCAGGCGCATTTTTCTTCAACACTTCGGGTTCCAGGTGGATCAGTCTGGCCAGAATAGCAAGGATGATGTAAAAAGTAAGGTTGCCCGGGGTTTGCATAAACACCAGCTGGGCAAAGTTGGCGATGGTCATCCCCAGCAGCAGAATGAGAAAAGCCGCGTAATAGTTCTTGATGATCTCGCTTCGCGCCCTGAAATAGCGCTTTACCCCCTCGCGAAAAGCCACGAAAAGCATCCAGCAATAAAGTAGCAGCCCAATCCAGCCCATTTCTACGGCTATCATCACATAGCCACTGTCGGGAGGAAATTTGGCCAGAAAATGATGGGGTGAAAAACGTTGCCCCCACACGCCGGTACTCCCCAGGCCACCCCCTATGGGATGCGACAGTATATAGGGTTGTATATACTCCTGGTTTTTTTCGCGCACCTGGTAGGACTCATCATTAGCGGGAAAGAAAGCCGAGTAAATGCGGTAAACGCGCGGGTTTTGGGGGTTTTTTAATACATAAAGTCCTCCTAGCGTAATGCACAGCCCACAAATAATGAGCACATCGCGCCTCATGGTGAGGAAGGCAAAAAAGAAAAAGGCAGCGGGAATGACCACATAAGCCGTGCGCGTGCCGGCAAATACACTGGCCAGCAGCATACAGCCGCAGCTCACCCAAAGAAACAGCTTCCGCCAGGGCTTGCAGGGCCCCATGGCCAGCACAAAACAAAACATAGCCCCACAAGCCATGAGAATGCCAAATATGGAGGGATCAGACATAAAGGAAAATATGCGCATGTGCCCCCAGATAAAATAGAGGTCATAACGCAGTGGGTCATTGTACACCCACCATTTTTCGTAGTCCGAAAAGCCGATCAACTCCTGTTTCAGCCCGTAAAGTGCAGCCAGTAGCAGCAGCAGAATGAGGGTGTTGGTGAGCTG
>RFHT01000326.1 GCA_003696835.1 Bacteroidota bacterium | reverse complement strand
TCGCCGTAGCGGTGCACCACGTTTCCCCGGAGCAAGAGCAAGCTGCCACCTGCCAGCACCTCAACATCTATGGCATCGCGGTTCAAGGTTTTGTACCAGCTTACCTGCAAGGCTGAATCGGTGCGCAGCAGCCCACTCCTGATTCGCTGCATGTGGGGGTCCCAGTACCACAGCAGCAGCATGAGGCCCTTGTCAGGCAAGGTTTTTGGCCGTTTCACTTCCACCACTTCCCGCATGGCTTCGGGCAGCAGCAGGGTGCGCAGGCTGTCGCCGGCAGGGCTTATTTCGGCAAAGCGGAAGGTGGAGTTTTGATTGCCCCAAACCAAAAAATTTTCCTGGTACTTATATGCCCCTCCAATGGTAAATGAATAGCTGCGGTCAAACACCTGACGCAGGTTGCCGTTTGTATCTGCCCGGAGCAGGCGCAGCCTTCCGTCGTCCCTGAGCAGCACACTCAGGCTGTCGGCAGCAGTGGGAAAAGCGAGCAGAGGGCGGGAGTCTCCACAAAAAAGGTCGTCCAGCAAGCGGTCCCATATCAGGGTGGCAGTGGGGGCAATGCGCATCATGCCTGCTTTTTGGGAAAAGCGTCCCAGCCCGGGCATTTCACACTCCAGTATGCCCATAAATTTGTGGTAGGGCAGCAGCAGAGACTCATCGGGCAAGACCAGTAACTGGTGGGCCGGCTGGCGGCCAAAGGCCTCCAGGGCAATGCTGGTAAATGAGTTTTCAAAAGTTTGTTCCCAGATCAGCTCTCCGGCTGCATTTAGCTTCAGGATATGTGAGCCCAGGGTGAGGGTGCCCTCTATGGGATTGCCAGAGGTGGGATCGTAGAAGTTTTTTTGCCCCAACACATAGATGCTGCCCGCTGCCCCTTCTACAGCCAAAATGCCCCGCAATTCAAAGTCGGGGTTGGAAAAATGATACTCAAACACCGGCTGGGCATGCAGTAGGTTCCAGCTCATGCCCAGAAAAAAAAGGAAAGCAGCGGGTAAGTGTGACATATTCGTTATCATTCTTCGTATCAATTTTTCGTTTTTTTCGAATAAATTGGACATTTTAGTAAGACGCTGATAGTAAACTGATTATGAAATTTTCTATTCCGATTGCGCGTAATCCAATTTTAAAAATACCCAGAAGTGGGTATTGCATCTTAGTTCCATAATTCCTAATTTTAACAATTACTAAATAAAAGTTGAACCTATTTCACCCTACTACAGCATGCACAAAATAATGAAAATACACCACATCCGGGCTCATTCCTTTTGATTTTGGTGACTTTGCCAGTAGCAGCTCCCTGTTGTTTCATGCAGCAGCGAGCCAAGATGTGTTGTTACAGGCTATGATGCACAATCACATATAGCAGTTTTATTCACCATTTGACCAAAACCTCAAACACAACCTTATGATGTATTACGCCAGACAATCCCTATTCCTCCTCTTTCTGATGGCTTTTGGCTGTGTGCTTCAGGCACAGGTACAAAGCACAGAAACGGAGCCCACCCACTCCATGCACTGCGACATTACAGCGGTAACGGCAGGCATGCAGGCGTGTGGACCCACCGAAGGCATTTTTGCCCAGGAACTCATCATTGAGTACGTCAACCCTCCGGCCAGTGGCTCGCTGCTGGTGGAAGTGAATGGAAACAGCCAGTTTATTCCCTTCCCCATCACCAGCAGTCCCCAGTCGATATGGGTGGAGAACCTGCCGGCAAACGGACAGTCGCTGAGCTTTTTTGTGAAATTTTCCATGGACAACGGATGCACCTGGAACGCACGCGATCTGGTGCGCGCTCCGGCTGTGTGTACCGAGCCGGTGGCCTGGGTGCAGTTTATTCACAATGCGCCCGATCCGGCCTTGAGCCCGGTGGATGCCTATTTGTGTGAAAACTTTGGTACCACCCCCCAATGCAGGATGTTTGACGATGTAACTTTCAAGACGGCTACTGCCTGTATGCCGGTAACGCCCGGAGATTACCTGCTGGGCTTTGCCCGGCCCAACAGCATCTCGGCTGATGACACCCTGCTAGCCTTCCCCTTCACTTTTGCCGAGGGCGAAAAGTACATCCTCATGGCCAGCGGGGTAGTTGATCCCAGCATGTTTGACGAAACAGCCAACCCAGGCGCCATTGGCTTTGATGTGAAGGTGTTCTCTCCCGGCCAGAGCCAGTCGGCCCATCCCGACACGGTGGACATTCTGGCCTTTCACGGCGTTCCGGATGCCGGCATGGGCGATATTTTGCTCGATGGGCAGACTCCTCCTCTGATTGACGACATCGGTTACGGACAGTTTCAGGGCTATGTACCCGTTTCGGCCGAAGCCCATGTACTGGGCGTTACCCCTCCAGGCAACAACACCACCATTCTGGAGGATTTTTATGCCGACCTGACGCCCTATGGCGGGCAGGCCGGGGTGCTGTTTGCAGCGGGTTTTCTGGATCCGGCTATGAACCAGAATGGACCGGCCTTTGGGCTGTGCCTGGCTCTGCCCACGGGCATGGTGGTGGACCTGCCTCCCTTTATTGAATGTGAAATAACTAATGTAGAAGCAGGTGACTACCTGGGCTGCGACCCCGTAACGGAAACTTACGATCAGGAAATCATCGTCACCTACGACACCGACCCCCTGGAGGCGGGCAATCTCATGGTGTATGTGAACGGCGAGCACCGGACCTTTGCTGCCACGGGCAGTCCACAGACCATTGTGCTGGAGGATTTACCCGTTGACGGGCGGGAAGTGGACATCAAGGTGTGTTTTGAACATGCGCACTATTGTTTCTTCGATGCCCCGCGTCTGTTCCGGGCGCCGGCGCATTGCCGCTGCGACATCACCGCTGTGGAAGCCGGTACCCAATCGGCCTGCGATTTTAATACCCAAACCTACGACCAGGACATCATTGTGCATTATATCAATGAACCGGCTACGGGCTACCTGCAGGTGGAGATCAATGGCGACAGCCACTTCATCAATTTCCCCATCACGGGCAGCCCCCAAACCATTACGCTGGAAGACCTGCCGGGCGATGGCAACCTGGTGGACATTTTTGTCAAGTTCTCGGATGTGGACCATTGTACGTTTAATGCCAGGGACCTCTTCCGCGCTGCCAACTGCCGCCCCTGTACCATCACGGATATAGAGGCAGGCCGCCAGCTCAATTGCGATGAGGGCACCAACCTCTACGACCAGGAGCTCATCATCAGCTACACCGATGCGCCTACTACGGGTTACCTGCTGGTGGAGTTGAACAACAGCGGTACGTATCATCAGTTTCCCATTACGGGCAGCCCCCAAACCGTGGTAATTGAAGACCTGCCTGCTGATATGGCGGAATACGATGTGAAGGCCGATTTCTCCGACAAACCCTGCCCCCGTATGGAGGAGGAGGTATTCCGGGCACCCGACGGCTGTCCCTGCCGCATATTTGACATTGTGGCTGGTACCCAAAGTGCCTGCGACCCCAGCGACAATACCTACTCGCAGGAGCTGATTATCCATTTTCAAAACCCTCCTGCTACGGGCAAGATGTTGGTTGAGCTCAATGACAACGACCAGTACTTCAGGTTTGACATAGGGGCCAGTCCCCAAAGTATTACGCTCACCGGCCTGAATTCCGACCACGAGTATGTAGATGTAGAAGTGAAATTTGAGGATGATCGGGATTGCCGGCGGTTTGAGGAAAATGTATTCCGCGCCCCCGAATCCTGCAGGCCGGAGATTCTGAGCTATACGCTCATCGATGCCGAGGCCGACACGGCCATTACGGCCTTTGATCCCATACCCGACGGGGCCGTGATCAACCTCTACCACTTGCCTACGGCCAACCTCAGCATACGGGCCAATACCGACCCGGAGGTGGTGGGCAGTGTGCGTTTCCACCTGGAAGGGCCTTTCGATTTTAACCGAATAGAGGAGGTATTTCCCTATGCCCTCTTTGGTGACATCAGCGCCGATTACTTCCTGCCTCCCCAGCCCTTCATGGCGGGGCAGTCCTTCCAGCTCGATGGAACTCCCTATACCATGGAGGATGCCATGGGGGTAGCGGGCGACATGAAGACCATTCATTTCTCCTTTATCTTCAACATACCTCCCATGGTGGAAGCCGGCGCCAACGACACCATCACCTTCCCGGATGACAGCGTACAGCTTTGCGCCATGGCCACCGATCCCGACGGCAGCATTGCCTCGGAGTCCTGGTCTCAGCTCAGTGGGCCTTCCAGCGCCATGCTGAGTACCTTTACCCGCATCGACTCCACCATCACCATTGACACCACCATTACCAATGATACGGTGATCAGCGTAGATACCACCATCAGTGTGGACACGACCATTACCAGCGATACCATCATCAGCAGTGGGGATACGACCATTACGATGGATACTGTGATTGTGATGGATACGGTGATGGTGAATGATACAGTGGTGAGTGTGGATACGACCATTACCAATGACACCCTGATTGAGCAGTTTTTCTGCCTGGATGCCACTGAGCTGCAGCCCGGCACCTATACCTTCCAATACTGCGCCACGGACGACGGAGGTGAAAGCAGTTGCGACCAGGTAAGTGCCACGGTATTGCCGCCACCGGGGCCGAGGGTGACGAGTTTTACCCTCATAGATGCGGACTCAGACGTGCCCATTCCGGCCTACGACCCCCTGCCCGATAGTGCGAGTATCGACATAGCGGACCTGCCTACCCGCAACCTGAGCATACGGGCCAATACACAGGACGGAGCGGTGGACCCCGTGGCCAGTGTGCGGATGATGCTGACGGGTAGCTTCAGCCATACCCAAACGGAAAATATGGCGCCTTATGCCTTGTTTGGCGACAGCGGGGGCAACTATACCGGCCGTACCGACATGGCGCAGGCCGGCAACAGCTTCAGCCTCACCGGCTCGGCCTATTCGGGTCCCGGCGCTACGGGCAATACCGGCGGTCCTCTGACGGTCAACTTCTCCTTTGTGGATTCGGGTGGACGCTTTGGGTCCCAGGCCGGAGAAGCTGCTGCGCCAGCTGGCTTGTATGCCGGCATGCTGCAGGTATTTCCGAATCCTTCCAACGGCCGTTTCCGTATAATCCTTACTCCGGCCTCCCGGCAGGAGCAGTTTGGCCAGGCCCGCCTGGCCATCCTCAACGGGCTGGGACAAGTGGTTTATCAGACCAGTCTGGAAGAAGGAATTGCCAAGGAAGTCAACCTCAGCCAGCAGCCCGAAGGCTTGTACATCATACGGGTAGAAGGAAATGGCTGGCTGAAAACGGATAAAGTATTGATTGAAAAATAAAAAGGTGGGATTTACTATTCGCCTTTGCTGGATTAGGAGCTAGTTTAATAACTTTAGCATTGTGACAAGGAGGCTGTCTCGAAGGAGTCAGCCTCTTTTTTTTCTCCCCCAAAAAGCTGAACTTGTGCCCAAAGCTGCTGATGAAGAGTCGCATTCGCCTTACGCTTTCGCAAAAATACGAGCTTGCCGACCGGCTCAGGCTGGCGGAAAACAAGAAGGTGAGCAAACGCCTGCTGGCTATTTCGCTGCGGCATTATGGTTACAAAATTGCCGATATCGCCAAAATTCAGGATGTGAGCGAACGCACGGTGAGAAGCTGGATCCGGCTGTTTCAGGAAGGGGGCTTTGACAAGCTCACCCAGCTTCGCTATGACGGAGACCGGCATTCGCGCCTGCAGCCCTACCTGGGCCACATTCGGCGCTGGAAGCACGCTCACCCGCAAGGCAGCTTGCTGGAGCTGCAGCAGTACCTGAAGGAGGAACACGGGCTGGAGGTGGAGTACAGCTGGCTGTACCGCTGGCTCAGAAAACGAGGGCTGTGGGGATAAGGAAGGCTGCCTGCTACTGCCTGGGCGGAGGTGGGCCAGTGGGTGGGTTGCGGTGGTTTTTGGCTACCTGAATGAGGATCCAGCCGATCACCAGCAGGCTGAAGGAGGCCAGCACGATGAGGGTAATGTGCAGTTGATAGGGCGTGAGCTGGTTTCTGAGCAAAAAGGCCAGCAACATGCCTGCCAGCAGCCCAATGATGCCGTAGGCCAGCACGGAGGCTATGGCCCCAAAGCCCTGCTCCCTGCGGATAAACAGGCGGGAAAGCAACATGCCCAGCAGGCCGCCCGAAACACCTGCCAGTATCACAAACAAAATGTGTCCGAGTTGTATGGTCATGGGGGTATCATTTGCCTGAGCAGCAAGATACAAAATTCCCCCTAAGCCCCAGCCCATATACAAAGGTATCTGCCGACGATTGCCCACTTTGGACATTACCAATATCAGTCTGCTATTTTTAATTTACCCAAAGTAAACCCTCTACGATATACTTTATGACTCTTCACCAACATGCATTGACATGGGCCGCCCGCTGGCTGGTAGCCGCTTTGATACTGAGTATGTGGGCAGGCGGATGCACACCCGAACAGCCCCAAACGCCCTTTAGCAAAGGCAGTCACCTCCTGCTAATTGGCAATAACCTGGGCTCGCGCATGATGAACTACGGCCATTTTGAAACGGAAATGCATGTGCGCTTTCCCGACAGCATGCTGTACATACGCAATATGTGCGATGGGGGCAATACGCCGGGTTTTCGTCCGCACGCAGGGCGGGAGTCGGCCTGGGCTTTTCCCGGAGCGGAAAAGTTTCAGGACGAGCTGGCCAATCACAAGCACAGTGTCGGACATTTTGAAACCCCCGACCAATGGCTCACCCGCCTGAAGGCAGATATGATCATTGCCTTTTTTGGCTACAATGAGTCCTTCCAGGGCCCCGAAGGCTTGGAAAACTTCAAAGGCGAGCTGGCTGCTTTCATTGATCATACCCTCCAACAACGCTACAACGGCAGTGCTCCCCCCCGGCTCATTCTGGTATCTCCCATCGCTTTTGAGGATTTGTCGGACCGCATGGACCTGCCCAATGGGGAGCGGGAAAATGCCAACCTGGCCCTCTACACCCAGGGCATGCGGGAAGTGGCGGCCAGCAAGGGGGTGACCTTTGTGGATGTATTTACGCCTACCAAACGTTGGTTTGAGGAAAGTGATGAAGCCCTGACCATAGACGGCTCCCAACTGACGGAGGAAGGCTACAAGCGCTTTTCCAACTTGCTGGTGGACGAAATTTTTGGCCCAACCCGCCGCAAAGCCCAACGATACCAGGACCTCATACATGCAGCGGTGATGGAGAAAAACTGGTTTTGGCACAATGATTTTAAAATCCCCAACGGGGTGCATGTATTTGGCCGCCGCTACAACCCTTTCGGGCCGGACAACTACCCTGCGGAGCTCAAAAAGATACGGGAAATGACTGCCATACGGGATACCGCCATCTGGCTGGCTGCCACCAAGGGGGAGAAAATGGACCTGCGGGCTGCCGACGCCAAGACCACTATCCTGCCCCCGGTCAAAACCAACTACAAACCCAGCGAAAAAAACGGCAACCCCAAATACCTCTACGGAGAGGAAGCTTTGGAGAAAATTCACGTAGCGCCCGGCTATAAAATTGAGCTGTTTGCTTCGGAGCGCGAATTTCCCAACCTGGCCAATCCTGTTCAACTCTCTTTCGACAACCAGGGCAGGCTGTGGGTGGCCACCATGCCTACCTACCCCCATTATCGCCCCGGCGACCCCAAACCCAATGACAAGCTGCTCATTCTGGAAGATACTGACGGGGATGGCAAGGCCGACAAGGAAACGGTGTTTGCCGACCATCTTCATCTGCCGGTGGGCTTTGAGTTTGCCCCTGAAGGGGTGTATGTATCGCAGGGTACCAACCTGGTGCTGCTCACCGATGAAGACGGGGACGACCATGCGGATAAAAAAGAGATCATCCTCAGCGGCTTTGACGACCACGATACCCACCACGTCATCAGTGCGTTCTGCGCCGATCCTTCGGGGGCCATATACATGGGTGAGGGGGTGTTTTTGCATACCAATGTAGAAACTTCATACGGACCTGTACGGGGTACCAATGGGGGGTTTTTCCGCTATGCTCCCCAGCGTCACCACCTGGAGCGCACAGCCCAGCTGGCCATCCCCAATCCCTGGGGCATTGCCTTTGATGCGTGGGGGCAAAATATTTTTGCTGAAACCTCCGGCCCGGCCATCCGCTGGATGATGCCCGGAACGGTAAAACCCCGCTACGGCGTGGCTACCCACAAGTCGTTTGACCTGGTGCCGGAAGCCCACAAGGTGCGGCCCACTTCGGGCCTGGAGTTTGTGTCGAGCCGGCATTTTCCGGATGAAGTTCAGGGCGACTTGCTGGTGAACAATACCATTGGGTTTCTGGGGACTAAACAGCACCGGGTGATAGATGATGGCACGGGTTACCGCTTTGAGTTTCGGCAGGACCTGGTGAAAGGAGATGACCCCAACTTCCGGCCTGTTGACATGGAGTTTGCTCCCGACGGCTCGCTCTACCTGGTGGACTGGCACAATGTGCTCATCGGGCACATGCAGCACAATGCCCGCGACCCGCTGCGCGACCACGTACACGGACGCATTTACCGCATTACCTACCCTTCCCGCCCACTGGTAACGCCCGCCAAAGTGGCTGGCGCCAGTATTGAAGAGCTGCTGGATAACCTGAAGCTGCCCGAATACCGCACGCGTTACCGCACGCGCCGGGAACTGCGCGCCCGCAACAAGGAGGAAGTGCAGCGCAAGCTGAAAAGCTGGGTAGCCAACCTGGATCAGCAGGACAGTATGTACGAACACCAGCTGCTCGAAGCGCTGTGGGTGAGTTGGGGGCTGGATCAAATCGACCAGGAGTTGCTTCGGCAGTTGCTACAGGCCAAGGACTACCGGGCACGTGCGGCTGCGGTGCGGGTGTTGCGCTACGGCGGCCACCAGATAGCCGATCAGGCGGAGCTGCTGATGCAGGCCGTAAAAGACCCACACGGGCGCGTGCGGCTGGAGGCCATCGTGGCAGCCTCCTGGCTGCCACCGGAGCAGGGCATTCCCATTGTGGAGGAGGGCGGCAAACAGCCCATGGACGACTGGATTGTGCACGCGCAGGCCACGGCCCTGGCCCACCTCAATGGCCACGCGGTGGATGAAGCGCCCAAAGAGCCTCTGCGCACCCATCTCATGGGGGCCGACCGCCAGCTGTACTTCAAAGGCAAGGAGATCTATGAACGGGAAGGCTACTGCTCTACCTGCCACCAACCCGACGGCAAGGGGCTGGACGCTTCTGGTTTTCCCCCGCTCAAAGGCACCAAATGGGTACTGGGCAATGAGGAACGACTCATCAAAATTACCCTGAACGGGCTGCTGGGCCCCATAGAGGTGCTGGGCAAACACTATCCGGGCGAAGTGCCCATGACGCCCTTCGGCTCCTTGCTCAGCGATGAAGAAATTGCCGCCGTACTCACCTATGTGCGCAACTCCTGGGGCAACCAGGCTTCGGTGATCTCAGCCGAACAGGTAAAGGCCGTACGCGAAGC
>RFHT01000325.1 GCA_003696835.1 Bacteroidota bacterium | reverse complement strand
CCCTGAGGGTTTTGTGGCCTGGCTGCGCAGAGCGGTGGAGGTATTGTACGAAAATCCCTTTATGTGGGAAATACTGCTGCTTTCGGGGGGGATGGCCTTTGCACTGGGTTTCTGGCATCCCAGGGCCCGGCAGGCCTTTTACGTCAACCTCATTGCCTTTCTCACTGGGCTGTTGCACCTGCTGTTTGCCGAAGTGGGGGGCTACCGCTACGAAGCCTACCTGGTACTGCTCAGCCTGGTGGGGGCTGTGCTGGGTGGCAGGCAGCTGCTGGCAGGCCTGCGCCTGCCAGGCCGGTCTGCGCTATTTTTCCCTGCCAGCCTGCTGCTGGGCATATTGCTGGCCTTTCCCCTGCTGGTGCGCAGCGGATTTTTCAGCCTGCATTATGTGCAGTCCACCCAAAATATCTACCAGCAGCAATACCAGATGGCCCGATTCCTGGCCCAATATTACCCCGGAGGCCGGGTGGCTGCCAACGACGTAGGCGCCATTACTTTTTTTGCCGACATCCAACTGCTGGACCTGGTGGGCATAGGCGAACACGAAGTAATCGAACTGCGAAAGGCAGGCAAGCTCAATGCCGAAGGCATAGCCGCCCTGGCGGCGGCCAAAGGCATACAAATTGCCATGGTGCATGATATTTGGGTGGGAGACCGCCTGCCCGCCAGCTGGATACAGGTAGCCCGCTGGCAAATCCCGGATAATTTCATCTGCGCACACGATGTGGTATCCTTTTATGCTGCCAGCGAAGCCGAAGCCCAACGGCTTCGCCGCCATCTGGCCGACTTTGCCCCTACCCTGCCCCCACAGGTGAAGGTGTTACCCCCTGCCGGGCCCGAAGAGGTACAGAACTAAGCGCATCAGCAGCATGAGCATGAGCGGGATGCTGGCCGGGTGCAGCTCCTGTGGCAAAATGGGCCAGCCCAGCAACAGCAGCAGCAGCATGGCCCCGCTTAGCCAGAGGTAAGGCCGGAACCAACGGGGCTTACTGGAGCGGAACAGCACAAATGGAAGCAGCAAATGGGTGGGCAGCAGCCACAGTATATTCATGTTTTGGGCTGTGGCGGTGTGGTCGGTCAAAAACATGAGGAAAAAGATGACCAGGCCACCCAGGCCGGCCAGCCCAAACAGCAGGGCATCTATCCAGGGAATTATACGCCCCTTTTTCCACTCCCATGCACTCACCCCCAGCAGCAGCAGGGCCAGTACACTGAAAATAAACACCGGCTTTTGGGTCAGAGGTACCGGCTCAAACTTGCGCCTGGACTGGTACAGCCGCCTTTTGCTTTTTACAAAAGGCACCTCCTTGCCCTCAATGACCACCGTGGCGTGATCAAATGCACGGGCCAGGTAGTCGGGCAAAAACATGTACTCCATGGGCTGCACCGGCCGGTCGATCACGGCGCCCAGCGCCAGGTCAATGCCAAAATCGGCCCAGGGCTTGACCTGCAGGTACATGTCGATGAGCTCGCGGAAAGTGTGCTCCGTATTGAGGTAGTCGTGGTGAAAAATGAGCTGATCGCCCAGAACCTGGATAAACACATCCCGGGGACGGGTGGCACAGTTGTCGAAGAAAAAGTCGTAGAGGTAATAGCGGTTTTCGGGCAGGTAGTTGGTTTCGAGAAAGTCGAAGATCGCCTGCTTTTGCTCCTGGGTGAGGTTGAGCACCTGCTCGTCCACGGTGCGGTCCAAAAAGCGGTAAATGGCCATAAAGCCCGGGCGCCGGGGGCTGGTGCGAAAGGGGTCGATGTCCAGCTTGTAGTTGAGTTTACCGCGGGCAAATTTGAGGTAGAAAAAGGGGGTGTCAAAGTCGAAGGTGCCATAGCCGTACACCCGGTTGATGTTGGTGGCGGGATCGTGTACGCGTATGGCCGTATGCCCGAAGGTGGAATACAACTGCTTGCCCGGCCCTACCGTGAGCAGGCTGATTTCGGAATAGGGCGAAAGCTGCTGGCTAAGGGCCGGCAGGCTGCCGCAGATCATACAGAAAAGGAAAAGGAGGAATCGCATACGAGCCAGTTTTGAAGGAGATTGAATTTATTGAAAATAACTTTCCACTTTGCTGATGGCTGAAGGCAGGGTAAAGACCACCACCCGGTCGCCAGCTTGTATATGGGTTTCGCCCGAGGCGGTAAAACTCTCTTCTCCCCTGATGATGCCGGCAATGACGGCTTCGCGGGGAAATTTGAGCTTTTTGATGGGGGCTTCGGTGATTTTACAATGCTCGTTTACCACAAACTCCAGCACCTCCGACTCCACCCCATGCAGGCTGGTGAGGGCTTCCACATTA
Organism: Bacteroidota bacterium; assembly: GCA_003696835.1. Taxonomy (GTDB): domain Bacteria; phylum Bacteroidota; class Bacteroidia; order J057; family J057; genus J057. The sequence continues at coordinate 5,618 of RFHT01000325.1, read as the reverse complement.
CCCGCCCTCACATAACGGAAAATGTTGTTGATGGCAATCATTTTTTTGTTGATGAGGGTGTCGATGCCAATGCTTTGCGAAAGGCTGATGTAGGCCATGTTTTCCACCAGGGCAATGGTGCGTTTGACGCCCCGGCTTTTGGCCACCAGGCAGGAGATGATGTTGGTTTCCGAATCGCCGGTAAGGGCCACAAAGGCGTCCATGTTTTCTATGCCTTCATCTTCCAGCAGGGCCACATTGCTGCCATCGCCATGCAATACCATGACGTCGGTCAGCTCGCTGGCCAGCTCAAAGCATTTTTCTCTGTCTTTTTCTATCAGCTTGATGTTGTATTTCTTCCCCAGGTTTTTGGCAAAAATGCGGGCAATGAGGCTGCCTCCCAGAATCATGAGGTTGTTTACCTCTATACCGGCTTTGCCTGACAAGCGGGTTATTTGATGCACACAGTCGGGCTTGCTGATAAAATACACGTGGTCATTGGGACGGAAGCGGGTGTCGCCCCGTGGTACAATGGTTTTTTCCCCCCGCTGAATGGCTACCACCGTAAAGTGCACATCCGGCATGAGCTGTACCGCCTCAATGAGGGACTTGTTCACCAGGGGAGCCTCCTGGTCCAGCACCAGACCCGTGAGGTAGAGCTTTCCCTCCCCAAACACAAAAGAGTCCGTAGCGGCCGAGAGCTTGATGAGCCGGTAAATTTCTTTGGCAGCCAGCTCTTCGGGAAACACCATGGCGTCTATGCCCAACTCCCGCATATCCAGACGGCCATTTTCCCGCTGAAATTCGGGGTTGCTGATGCGGGCAATGGTGCGTTTGGCCCCCAGCTTCTTGCCCAGAATGGCCGTGGTGAGGTTGGTGTCCTCCACTGAGGTAGCCGCAATGAGCAAATCGGCTCCGTTTATGCCCGACTTCTCCAGCACGCTGATGGAGACGGCGTTGCCCTTCATCACTCCTATGTCGATTTGCGACTCTGCCTGGTTCAGCCTTTCGCTGTCTTTATCAATCAGCACAATGTCGTGCTCTTCACTTGAGAGCATTTGCGCAACGTGAAACCCTACTTCTCCTGCTCCGGCAATGATTATTTTCATATTTTGGGCGTATTTAGCGACAAATTTACAGATTCATTTTATTTTATTACCTTGTGAACAGTGGAATCCACAAAAAGATTTAACACATAAGGGTAACCAATTTCAACCATCGGGTATTTCAACATGAGTAACCATAGCTTTACAGATTTGGAGCTGATAGAGGGCATACGTAATTCTGATGAGCGCAAGCTCTCCTACCTGTATCAAAACTATTTACCGGGAATTGTCAGGTACGTAACCCAAAACAGCGGAAAGGAAGCAGATGCCCACGACATGTTTCAGGAAGCATTGATCGTGCTGTTCCGGAAGGTCAGGCAGGAAGATTTTCAGCTCACGGCCAGTTTGCAGGCCTATTTGTACAGCATTTGCCGCCATTTGTGGCTCAAACACATACGCGACAGCCGGCTGGGCAAAAAAAGTGAAATCCAGGAATACGATGCCGTGGACCTGGATGCCGACACCACCGAAGAGATCACCAAGTCGGGGCGCATGCGGCTTTTCCGGCACTATTTCAAGCTGCTGGACGAAAAATGCCGCACCATACTGGAGCTTTACTTTGAAAAAATTCCCATGCGCGAAATTGCGCAAAGACTGGATACCACTGAAGGATACGTAAAAAAGCGGAAGTTTGTGTGTAAAAATAAATTAATCGAGATGATCCGAAAAGACCACCGCTACCAGGAACTGGCTTTTGGAGAATATCAAACCTAAACAATTGTGTTGTGTGTAGTTTAATGTGATTGATCATGGAGAAAGAAGTATTATTTGACCGTATAGACCGCTATCTGCAGGGAATGATGGAAGAAGCTGAACGGGCCGCCTTTGAAAAGGAGATGGAGCAACAGCCCACCCTGAAGCAGGAGGTGGCTTTGCACCGCGAACTGGCCGAAGCCGTGGGTGAAAAAGAAGTACAGGCCTTTGAAGCCGTGCTGAACAAGGTTCACGAGGCATACCGCTCACAGCAGGCTGCACAGCCTGCGCCGGTAGTATCCATGAAGCGGGAGGCCCCTGCGGGAGGCAAAGGTTTTTTGGTCGCCGCCTGGCGGCGACACGGGCGCTACGCCCTGGCCGCAGCCGTGGTGCTGCTGGCCCTCATTTTTCTGCCCCGCCTCATTCCCCAACAACCCTCACCTGAGGCCCTTTTTGCAGCTAATTTCGAGCCCTTCCCCAACCAGTTTCAACTCAGGGGCGAGCAGGACTCCCTGCTCAACCAGTTTGCCGCCTTCTACGGGCAGCAGCAGTACAGCCAGGCCCTGCAAGTACTGGCACAACTGGAAGCCGCCGACCCCTCCCTCAAAAACCAGCTTGCCTTTTACCGCGGAATTTGTGAGCTGGCCACAGGCAATACCCCGGCCGCCATCGAAGCCCTTCAACCTCTGCAGGAGTCGCCTCTGCTGGGCGAAAACGCCCGCTGGTACCTGGCCCTGGCCTACCTCAAAGAAGGACAAACGACCACCGCCTCCCAACTGCTAAACCAGCTCGTGCAGGAAGGCAGCACCTATGCCCCCAAAGCAAAGAAAATCCTCGATCAGCTGTGAATGGGGAATGCAGGTCGAAGATGCCATTAAGGTACTGAAGCGAAGCAGAGGCCCCACAAGGGAATCACAGGAATGTGAAATTTAAATGAAATCCTCAAACTTTGCCCCAGTTGGCTTCGTGCCCTCCTTTGTGGCCTTTGTGAACTCAGTGGCTAATCAACTACCCTGCATCCTCACAGATGAATCACCTCGCCGTAGGCATCGGCGGCGGCTTCCATCACCGCCTCGGACAAGGTGGGATGGGGGTGTACGGCCTTGATGATCTCATGGCCGGTGGTTTCCAGTTTGCGGGCCACCACCACCTCGGCGATCATGTCCGTTACCCCTTTGCCCAGCATGTGGGCACCCAGGAATTCGCCGTATTTGCCGTCGAATATTACCTTAACAAAGCCGTCGCTGCTGCCAGCTGCTTTGGCTTTTCCGGAGGCCGAAAAGGGAAATTTGCCCACCTTGATGTCTTCGTACTGCTGACGGGCTTCGGCTTCGGTGAGGCCCACCGATGCCACCTCGGGCTGGCAGTAGGTACAGGAGGGGATGTTGCCGTAGTCGAGGGGCTCCACATCCATGCCGGCAATTTTTTCCACACAAATAATGCCCTCATGCGAGGCCACATGGGCCAGGGCCGGGCCGGGAATCATATCGCCTATGGCATACACATTGGGCACATTGGTGCGGTAGTACTCGTCCACCACCACCAGGCCGCGCTCGGTTTTGAGGCCCAGGCTTTCCAGGCCAATGTTTTCGATATTGGCCACCACCCCCACTGCCGAAAGCAGTATGTCGGCCTGCAGCTTTTCCTCGCCTTTTTTAGTTTTAACGGTAGCCACTACCCCCTCGCCCGAAGTATCTACTGCCGTAACTTCGGCACTGGTGAGCAGCTTCATGCCCTTCTTTTTGTAGATGCGGTGCATGTTTTTCGACACCTCCTCATCCTCCCTGGGCAAGATGCGGTCGAGGTATTCCACCACCGTGACCTCCGTACCTATGGCCTGATAAAAGTAGGCAAACTCCATCCCGATGGCGCCAGAGCCGGCTACGATCATGGATTTGGGTTGCTTCTCCAGGGTCATGGCTTTGCGGTAGCCAATGATTTTTTCGCCGTCTATGGGCATGCTGGGCAGGCTTTTGGCCCTGGCACCGGTGGCCAGTATGACGTGCTTAGCCTGGTAGCTTTTTTTGTCTCCTTTGGAGTCGGTTACCACCACGCTTTTGTCGGGGCTGAGCTTACCCGTACCTTCCAGCACCTCTATTTTGTTTTTTCTAAAGAGAAAGTTGATGCCTTTGCTCATGGCATCGGCTACGCCTCTGCTGCGTTTCACCATGGCCTCAAAGTTGGGCCTGGGGTTTTCGGCCTGCACGCCGTAATCTTCTGCATGAAGGAGGTACTCCATCACTTCGGCGCTTTTGAGCAGGGCTTTGGTGGGAATACAGCCCCAGTTCAGGCAGATTCCGCCCAGAGATTCCCGCTCTACCACAGCAGTTTTCATGCCCAGTTGAGCAGCGCGAATAGCGGCTACGTAGCCTCCGGGGCCACTGCCTATTACAATCAGATCATATTGATTTGCCATAGAATACAGGTATTTGTATGGGCAATATCCAGCAAATGCATGCATGCCCGCGTTTGAGCAGGCAAAGTTAGAAAAATTGTGCGATTGGCAAAGCAGAGAGGACAGGCCGCAGGCACAGCCATGCGCATAAAAAGGCTGTGACTTCACAGCCACAGCCTTTTTTCACAAAAACTTTATCCAAACGTGAACCCGATGAGTCAGAAAGCATACACCGCCCCGATGAGCGCCTGGGCTGCCGAGCTGGTGGGCGCCCCCTGGCTGTCGAAGAAGATTTCGCCGCTGGCAGCGTCGAAGCGTATCTCCGGTATGAGGGTAAGGGCGCCGCCCCCAATGTTGCCCGAAAGGGTAATGGAGTTGATGTTGCCCTCTATGCCCAGGGCGCTGGAAGGCCCTTCGGCCTTGAAGTATTCGTAGCGGGCACCTATGGCCGCAGTTTCAGAGAAGGCGTAGTTGAGGTAAAAAGCCGCCCCCCTAAAGGTAGAGGCATCCTCGGCCCCGTCGGAGTAAGTGGCGGCATTGAGGCCCAGCAGCAGCGCATCGGTGAGCTGGTAGGTGGTGGTGAGGTCAATTTCCGTCCCGCTTTCGCCGCCCGTAACGAAGTTGAGGTAGGCATCCCATCCATCGACGGGGGTGAGCGACAACTGGGCACCGAAACTGGATGGCCCTATACCGGGCTCGGCCGTATAGACGTTCCAAGGGTTGAATACGCCCACCATGATGCCTACCCGCTCAGTAATGGCAACGTCCAGTTTGACACCCGCATGCTGGAAGGGACCATTGGTGAAGAGGTAAGAGGTAGAGTAGTTGAAATTGCCCGTGGGAGAAATAATTTCGTAACCCACAAAGGTGCCCATGTACCCGCCTGTCAGGCTCACTTTGTCATTAAAGGCATAGGAGACGTAGAGGTTCTGGATACGGGGAAAATATGCCGAAATGTCGATGGCATTGTCGCCCTCACCTATGGTAGCCGCTATGGGCGCCGGGCCGGCCGAGGCCGCGTTGCGGGGTCCAAAGGCCACCTCGCCCACAAAGGAGGCCTTGCCCACGGTTTTTTCCAGCAGGATGTCCAGCATACCAATGGAGATGGAGTTGTGGTCTTCAGCAAAACTGGTGGGAATATTGGCCTGGCCGGAAAAATCATACTTGTAATAGGTGTCCACCGAGCCCGAAATTTTGAGGCCATTGTCTGCTTCCTCCTCCTGCGCATGCAGGGGGCCAGCCAAAAAGAGGTGAAAAATCAGGCCTGAAAGGCAATAGCATGCCAGCTTTCGGCCCATTTGGCAAAAGGTTGAACGGAAATTTTTCATGGTAACAATGCTTAAGGTGAAAAAAAATGAAATCTGCCCGAAAATCCTGCCATTCGACAGCGAAGGGTGATTTTATCTATCCTTTCATGGTAAGTCGCAAATGTATATATATTATTT
>RFHT01000324.1 GCA_003696835.1 Bacteroidota bacterium | reverse complement strand
GGGTGGTAAAGGCTAAAGTTCCTCCAGAATATCTTCCATGAGGCTTTTGTGGCCATTTTCATGGCCGTTTTTGTGGCCATTTTCTTTGGCTCCAAAGAGGGAATCTGTCAGCAACCGTTTGTCCACTCCATTGGCGTGAGCGGGTAGCTCTTTGTAGTTGAATGCATCGAGGCGGTCGAGCTGAGTTTTGAGAAATACCTGCATTTGCATGAGGATTTCATCCCGCCGGCTTTCCAACTCTCGGATCTCCTTTTCGGTACGGTTGCGCGACTCCACGCCTTCCTGAATAATTTCTCTGGCTCTTGCTTCGGCTTCGCGTATTTTGAGTTCGGCCTTTTGACGGGCATTTTCCACCGTGGTTTTGGAGGACTGCTCGGCCTGTATGAGGGTTTTGTGGAGCATGTTTTCCACCTCCTTCAAAGTATTGTAGCTGGCCTGTACCTTTTCGAGCTCTTCTTTTAATGCGCGATTGATCTCCAACTGCTTTTCCAGCACTTTGGACACCTCATTCAGGAAAGCATCCACCTCTACGCGGTCGTAACCCCGAAATTCCCGGTTAAAGGATTGTTGTCGTATTTCTATGGGAGTAATCATGCGCTCTTGCTGTCAAGGTTCGCGTTCTGACATGTCATTTTTTCACAAATCAAAGCTTGATATAACATGCCCGGAACCTTACTGTACTCTAAATTTACAAAAAATTTTAATAAAAGTACACTTTTCTTATGTAACAAAAATCATTCCTCTTACCTGATACAGACATTTTTACCTTTCCAATTGCATGTAAGGAAAGAGAAACTTAGGTTGCTGGCGACAGCTGAGGCCCAACAATCCGGCTACTCCGGGAGGGGATCAATTCAGCTGTACTATCTCCATTGTATCCGCCAACGCATCACCTTTCTATCATCACTGCAGGAAACGAAGGAGCCGTCTTTGAGCCATTTGATACGATTAACGCTGTGCAGGTGGCCCTCATTGCGCGGTTTATCCACCACTTTTAGCAGTTCAAAGCTGAAAGCGTCCCATACTTTGATGGTTTTGTCGCGGCTGGCAGTGAGGAAGTGGTCGCCCTGGGGGGAAAAGGAGATGGCATTGATGGTGAAATGGTGTGCGGGAATGCTGCGAATTTGGGCCATATTTTGCTGCAAGTCCCACACCTTGAGGTGGGCGTCCCGTCCACCGCTGAGGAGGTACTTGCCGTCGTGGTGCAGAGCCAGTGCAAATACACTGCTGGCATGGGCCGGCCAGCTGCGCAGTACCTGCCCACTTTCTGCCGCTACCTCTGCAATTTCGTGGTCACTTTTGCCAATCCAGAGGCGCTGCCCGTCCGGAGCAGCCACAATGCTGCGCAGGTGTTGCTGCGAAAGCCGCAGGCTTTTGCGCAGCTCAAAATCGGGAAGCGCAAAAATGCTCAAATGCCCTTTGCCCTGCAGCACCCATAGCTGCTGCAGAGCAGGATGGTGGTACATGGCATAGATGGCTTCTCCCCTCAGCTGCAATTGGTGCAGCAACTGTTTTCGTTTCAGGTCTGTCACATACAGCCTGCCCCGGCTGCTGCCCGCCAGCAGCAGCTCCGGTGAGGGGATATAGCAGAGGGCATATACCGTCTCAGCAATCCGCAGCACGCCCTGGCCCTCGTCCTGCCCGGCCTTCAAATCCCAGGCGGCCACCATGCCGTCGTCGCCCGAGGTGAACAGGGTGCTTTCCGCCTCATCTGTGGTCAGGGCAAAGACCGAACCCGTGTGGCCGGTGTATTCCTGTAGTTTTTGTATGTGAATGCCTGGTTTCATAGGAATGTGAGGCCCGGTTATCAGGCCAGTCGGCCAAAATTAGGACAATTTCCCTGCTCACACAATTTCCCTTTAGTAATGCTCAAAACCCCTACCAGATTATGACTGAAAACCAAAAGCGGCCGCAGCAAGCGCGGGGGGTAGCCAGCCAACTGGCCACCCTGCTGAAAATGGCCGAAAACTACTGGACAGCATACCTCCTATCGGCCCTGCTGCTGATACTGGGCATTGCGTTCAGGAGTTTTGAACCCCGCATTTTACAGGTGGTGGTGGACTACATACTGGTGTTGCCCCTGCCTGCGGCCCCCGCGGCCCCCGCAGGGGAGGCCGACCTGGTAAGCCGCTTGTTTTTGAGCCTGCTGCCGGAGTTGAAGGCCGAAAATGTGGGCAAGTTGCTGGCCTGTATGGCTGCGTTTTATGTGTTGTTGTCGGTTTTTCGCAGCACCTGCCTGTTTTTTTCCGATACCATCAAGGCCAATTGCTCCACCCAGATTGCCCGCCGCCTGCAGGACAAGGCCTTCGACCACATTCAGCATTTGCCCCTGAGCTACTTCACCCACATTACCCGTGGGGAGCTCATCCAGCGATGTACTGGCGACATCGACAAGGTGAAGCACTTTTTGAACGGCCAGTTGATTGCCCTGGTGCGCATTATGGCCATTTTTGGCTTTGCCTTTCTGATGATGGCCATGGCCAACCTTCAGTACGCCCTGATATGCATAGCCGTAGGGCCACTGGTGAGCCTTACCGCTTTTGTTTTTTTCAGGAAAGAACGCAAGGTGTGGAAGCAACACGAGGCAGCAGCTGACGAACTGAACGACCTGGTGCAGGAAAACCTCAACGGCATACGCCTGGTGAGTGCATATAGGCGTGAGGAGTTTGAGATTGAAAAATTTGAGGAAAAAAACCGCCAAAAACTGGCCATGGGGCTGCGCCACAATGTACTGCACAGCCTGTTCTGGCCCCTTTCGGACATGCTGGTGTTTGTGCAGCTGGCTGTATCCATGATTGTGGGCGGCTACTTTGCCATCACGGGCAGCATCACCCTGGGCGAGCTGCTGAGTTTTTATACCTACATTGGCATGGTGGTGTGGCCCATGCGTCGTTTTGGCCAGATTTTGTCGGAAACAGGCATGGCAGTGGTGGCCATTCAGCGCCTCAACGAAGTGTTTGAAGCCAAAAGAGAACCGCTGGAAACGGCATATCCGCACCGGTTGAAAGGGCATATACGCTTTGAGGCGGTGAGCTTTCAATACAAAACAGAGGATGCCGAAGCTTTGACTGAGGTGAGTTTTGAAATAAAAGCTGGGGAAAAGGTGGCCATCATCGGGCCTACGGGGTCGGGCAAAACTACCCTCATCAAGTTATTGCTCAGGCTGTACGAGCCTTCGCAGGGGCGCATTTTGCTGGATGGACAACCCCTGACGGCCTATTCGCGCAAATCGCTGCGCCAGAAGATCGGGCTGGCCCTTCAGAAGCCTTTTTTGTTTTCTACTACCATCCGCAACAACATTGCCTACGCCCAACCCGAAGCCGAAGCAGCAGCCGTACTGAAAGCGGCCGAAATGGCCCAGCTGGGCGAGCTGCACCAGGTATTTCCCGAAGGGTTGGAAACGGTGGTGGGAGAAAAGGGCGTAACCCTCTCCGGTGGCCAGAAACAACGCGTGGCCCTGGCCCGCACCCTGCTCGACCAGCCCGACATCCTGGTGCTGGACGACATCACCTCGGCCCTGGATACCCACACTGAGCAGGCCCTGTTTAATGCCCTGCAGGATGCCATGAGCGAAAAAACCACCCTCATTATTTCGCACCGCATCACCTCCATCAAGCAGGCCGACCGCATACTGGTGATGGAGCAGGGCCGCCTGGTGCAGCAGGGCACCCCGGAGGAACTCGCCCGCAGGCCGGGCTATTATCAGCTCATTCACCGCATACAGTCACAGGTGGAGACCCATATTGTGGAAGGAAGATGAGGAGGAAAAAAGTCGTTCGCATAGGTTCCAGCTCCCGTGGCTACAGGCCATGGGGGCTATTTGTTTAGGGATAAAAGCAAAAAGTACAGCCAAGATGGGCTGGCAGCGGAAAAATGTCTATTTTTGTATGCCCCCATTTGTTCTATGTGTGTACTTGCCCCTGCAGCCGCCGGGCTGCAAGTTCACTTTTTTTCAACCCCCAGCAATATGTCATCAGTTATTCAAAGCATCACCCCTCTACTGGCCCAGTGCCGCCGGGCTGCCCAGTGTGTGGCGCAGCTTTCCGGTGAAGAAAAACAACAACTGCTGAACCGCCTGGCGGACTTGCTGCTGGAGCAGCAGCAGGGCATTGTGGCGGAAAACCGCAAAGACCTGCTTCGCATGGCGGACGACAACCCCAAAAAAGACCGGCTGTTGCTCACGCCGGCGCGCATTGCCGCCCTGGCCGAAAGCGTGCGGGCTGTGGCCGGCCTGCCCGACCCCAGCGGAAAGCTGCTGAGCGAGCGGCGGCTGGAAAACGGCTTGCTGGTGCAAAAAATGAGCGTTCCCCTGGGCGTGGTGGGCATCATTTATGAGTCGCGGCCCAATGTAACCATAGATGTGGCAGCCCTGTGCATACGCTCGGGCAATGCCTGTGTGCTGCGCGGGGGCTCCGATGCCCACTACAGCAACCAGTACCTGGTGGGCCTCATCCATCAGGCCATGCAGGCGCAGGGCCTGGAAAGTGCTGCGGTGAGCCTGCTGCCCACCGACCGCAAATTTGTAACAGAGCTGCTCAATGCCAGGGAATACGTGGACATCCTCATTCCCCGCGGTTCCCAGCAACTGATTGACTTTGTGCGCCAAAACGCCACGGTACCCACCATAGAAACGGGGGCAGGGGTATGCCATACCTACGTACATGCCTCGGCCGACCTCTCCAAGGCGGCGGCGGTGGTGGTGAATGCCAAGGTATCGCGCCCTTCGGTATGCAATGCGCTGGATACCATCCTGGTGGATGAAGGGGTGGCAGCGAGCTTTCTGCCATTGATTGTGCAGGACATGGCGGCCTGGGAGGTGGAAATTTTTGCGGATGAAAAGGCCCTGCCCATTCTGGCGGCGGCGGGATATCCCCTGCTGCGGCCGGCGCAGCCGGCCGACTTCGGGCGGGAGTTTCTCTCCTACAAGTGTTCGGTAAAGGTGGTGGCGGACATGGAGGAAGCTCTGGCGCACATTGCCACCTATTCTTCCCGTCATTCCGAGGCCATTATGGCGGAGGACATGGCCGCTGCGGAGCGTTTTCTGCAAGGCGTGGACGCGGCCGCTGTATTTGCCAATGCCTCCACCCGCTTCACCGATGGCGGGGTGTTTGGGCTGGGAGCCGAAATCGGCATTTCCACTCAAAAGCTGCACGCACGCGGCCCCTTCGCCCTGGAAAAGCTGGTTACGGAAAAGTGGGTGGTCAGGGGAAATGGACAGCTGAGGTAGGGAGGATGCAGGTAGCAGCTCGAAGATGCCATTAAGGTACTGGAACGCAGTGGAGACTCCTTTAAGGAGATGCAGGAGACAGGTGACAGGATAAAGTTACGTGCTTTTTATACGCGAGCTTACACCTTTCAAAAAGCGGTGCAAAAATATTGACATTTATTTTTATTGAAATTTTTCAAATATAGCGAGGGATGAAAATGCATCTCCTGCTATCCCTTCTCCTGCTATGTAGCTGTTGTTACAGCCAGCCGCTGCTGCAAAGCATGAGCGGGCTGGTTCGGGATGGACTTTCCGGAAGGGGGATT
>RFHT01000323.1 GCA_003696835.1 Bacteroidota bacterium | reverse complement strand
GAGCTGATACCCCGGAAGGTGGGCTTGCAACTGGGACATGGCTTCTTTGCCCAAGTTAAGCTATTTTTCGCTCTTAATTTTTTATGCGATTGCCATAAAAATAACGGCATTGGCATGTTATTTTATTCGGGATAATTGTAACTTGCAGGCTTAGCGTGGACGATGGATCATATTATAGAACTATTACCAGACTCAATTGCGAATCAGATTGCTGCGGGTGAAGTGGTACAACGGCCCGCTTCTGTGGTAAAGGAACTGCTGGAAAATGCAGTAGATGCAGGGGCTTCTCATGTTGAAGTGGTAATCAAAAACGCGGGTAAAACCCTTATCCAGGTTTCGGATGATGGCTGCGGCATGTCGGCTCAGGATGCCCGTATGTGCTTCGAGCGGCACGCAACCTCCAAAATCCGGAGGGCCGAAGACCTTTTTGGCATACGTACCCTGGGCTTCCGGGGCGAAGCACTGGCTTCCATTGCGGCGGTGGCCCAGGTAAGGTTGCGCACCCGCCTGCACAATGAGGAGATTGGCACTGAGCTCGAAATTGCAGGCAGCGAGCTAAAAAGCCAGAAGGCCTGTGTGTGCCCCCCAGGCAGCTCCTTTGCCGTGAAAAACCTCTTTTTCAATGTGCCTGCACGGCGCAACTTCCTCAAGTCCAATCCCGTGGAAATGCGCCATATCGTGCAGGAGTTCATTCGCGTAGCCATTCCCAACCCCCACATCCATTTTTCACTGATCCATAACGACACGCCGGTGTTTCAGCTGCCTCCTGCAAAACTGGAGCAGCGGCTGGTCGATATATGGGGAAAGGACATGCAGGGAAAGCTCAAACGCATAGAGGAAAGCACAGGCTATGTCACCATTTCGGGCTTTATCGCTGACCCTGAAATATACAAAAAAAGCAGAGGCGACCAGTATTTCTTTGTCAACAAGCGCTTTATCAAAAGTCCCTATCTGCACCACGCCATCTCCACGGCTTACCAGGACTTTATTCCCGATAAAAAGCACCCGGTCTATTGTGTGTTTCTGGAACTGGACCCCGTACATGTGGACATCAACATCCACCCCACCAAAACCGAAGTCAAATTTGATGACGAACGCACCATTTATGTGCTGCTGCACAGTATGGTAAAGCGCGGTCTGGGTGAACATGTGCAAAGCCCCACCCTGGATTTTGAGCAAAACCAGATCAAGGAAGCCATTTACAGCTCCACCTCCAAGCCCCCCTCGGAGGTAACGGTGGGCAGCTTCAAGTTTGGTACTGCTGCCAGGGAAAAGCCCCAGTTCCGAAAGGAAGACTGGGAGCAGCTCTATCAGCCGGCCACTCCCTCACAGCAGCTTTCGCCTACGCAGCTGTTTGGTACCGAAAAGCTGCCCAAAACTACGGCTGAATCCCATACCTTCTGGGTGCGATTCCACCATGGCTATATTCTCACGCAGGCAGCCGACAAACTCTACATCATTCACCAACAACTGGCCCACCAGCGCGTATTGTTCGAAAAATTTCTCAAACTCAAGGCAGGCGGCAAGCTGGCCAGCCAAACGCTGCTGTTTCCCCAAACCATAGAGCTTTCGCCTGTGGATTTTCTCGCTTTCAAGGAAGCCGAACCCACCCTGCTTGCGATGGGCTTTGAAATCAAGGAATTTGGTACCAATACCCTCATCGTTTATGCCACACCAGCCGAAATACCCACCGGAAAAATATGCGACATCATTGAGCAGATGGTGGCCGATATACAGGAAATGGGCAAAGCACAGTTCAGGGAAAAGCTGTATGAAAGCATAGCGCGGGCCGTGGCTATGCGCAGTGCCGTGAGCATGCAGCAACAACTGGGGCAGGAGGAAATGAAAAAGCTGGTGAAGGATTTGTTTAAATGTGAAGCACCGGGCTACTCCCCTAAAGGTAAACCTACCTATAAGGAAATATCTGTGCTGGAGCTGGAAAAATACTTTGGCTAATTATTTTTAATAACTTCGCCCCCGTTATTTGCGTTAATTCAAGACATAACAGGTTGGCTGATTTAACCCCCGCTATATGGTTCGCATTACACCCGTTGTCAAGCATCTCATCATCACCAATGTCGTTATTTATATAGCGCTGCTGTTTGCTTTTAAAGCAGGGCTGACCTTTGTTTATGAGGATTATTTCATGTTGCATAAATCGAATTTGCTGGGTTTCAGGGAAACCGTTGAGCAAAATGGAAAGGAGTACTACCCCATTTATGCCAACTACAACGGGCAGCGGGTACCGGTGGCCCTGCGCCCTGCCGACAACTTCAAGCCCATACAGATTGTAACGCACTTTTTTTCGCACAGCCTCGCAGACTTGTTTCACATATTGTTCAACATGCTGGCCCTCTTTTTCATCGGGCCCATGACTGAAATGGTGCTGGGGAGTAAACGTTTTTTGAAGTTTTACCTGTTTTGCGGGGTGGTTGGGGGAATACTCATTGCCTTTCTCGACCCCAACAATGCCCCGGTGGTGGGAGCCTCGGGAGCGGTAATGGGGGTATTGGTGGCCTTTGCCATCTTTTTTCCACGGCAGAAGCTCTATTTTATGTTTATCCCCATTGGGATTGAGGCCAGGTGGCTGGTAACGGGTATAGGCGTACTTTCGGCCATTTTTGTGTATCTGGATTGGATAGGAGCCGACTCCATAGGCAGTATTTCTCACTTTGGGCACCTCGCAGGCATGATTGCTGCATTGATGTTTTTTTACCTGGGCAAAGCCTTCCCCAAACTGCTGAGTTGAGGAAGTATTTTGTGGAAAATGAATTGGTATCAGGATGGAGCTCAAAACACACATACAAGCATTTTTACAAAAATATCAGACCACGGGCTGGCTGCTTTTTTTACTGGGGCTGGGCATGTTGGTTCAGGGGATGCTGTTCGTGGTGTTGTCAACGGTTGACAGAGGCAAGGTACAGGCCACGCCTGCCGTAGTGGCGCCCGCCGAGCAGCCTGCTCCAGCTTCCGCCGAAGGCGAGGCAGCGCCTGCGCCGGTACTGAGCACCTACGAAAAGGTCATCAACTACCTGTGTCTGCCGGCCAATGGCAAGACCTTCATTTTTCAGCCCTGGACACTGCTGACCTATCCCTTTTTCATGAAGGGCTTTTTGTTTTTCCGGCTGCTGTACGACTGCCTGCTCCTGTGGAGCTTCGGCCGTATTCACCAGCAACTGCTGGGCAACCAGCGCACGCGCAGACTGGTGATACTGGCCATACCTGTGCTGGCGCTGCTGATCGTATTTATTGGCTCCCTGGCACCGGCCTTCAGCCTCGACGCCAACGGCCAGTCGCTTTACCTTTCCGGGCTGACTCCCATCGTGGTGATGCTGGTCATTTCCAGCATTACCCTGGTACCCGATTACTCCATTCAGTTGTTTTTGTTTGGACGGGTGAAAATACTGTGGGCTGGTCTCATCCTTAGCCTGCTTACCTTTACCTTTGTGGGCTTTGCTACCCCTATGGGGGTGATGATCATGCTGGGAGCCGGGCTGGGATTTTTGCACGTTTATCTGCTTCGGCAGGGAAAAGACCTGACCGAAATCATCTGGTCCTACTATCAGGACAGGGAGCCCCAAACCCGTATGAAAGTAAAGTATGGAGGCGGGAAAAAGAAACAGGAAAAACCGGCCGGGAAACGTGTCGCCAAAAGCAAGAGCCCGACCATTTCGGGAAAGGTTTCGCAGGAAATCATCGATGGCATACTCGACAAAATTTCTGCCAAAGGGTATGAAAGCCTGAGCAGGGAGGAAAAAGAAATCCTCTTTAAAGCATCCAGAGAAGAAGATGAGAAAAAGGAATAAATCGCTTTTCTTTCGAATCTTGCTGCTCGTATATATTTTTCTGCTGCTGGGTACCCTGGCAGGAGGCCTGGCTCCCTACCTGGATGTGTCGGTACTGGGGTATGTGCAGTTTTTGCCAGTAGGCCTGAGTTTTCTCATCCCCCTACACCTGCTGGCAGCCTGGTCATACCGCGGGTCCCGCTGGCTGCTGCTGGCTGCCCTGCTGGGGCTGGGCGTGAGCGTATGGGTAGGCATGAAAGACTACCGGCCGGGAAGTTCGGATCCCATTCCCGAAGGAGATCTGACGGTGGTTTCCTTCAATGTGCGCACATTTGAGTATCAGAATGCCCGGGTAGATGAAGCGGCCGAGCTTATCAGGTCGTTGGAGCCCGACGTGGTATGCCTGCAGGAGTTTCGCAACCACCCCATTAATGAGGAGGAAAAAGCCGATAGCTACCTGGCCAGAAAGCTGGGAATGAAATACTACCGTTTTGTTACCCTGCCGGTACATATTCACGGTGCGGTCATTTTCTCGCGTTTTCCCATTCTCAAAATCGATACCCTGTACGTATCGCCCAAAGAAATCAACAGCGGCATACTGGCCACCCTGGCTCTGCCCACAGGAAAGGTAGGCGTGGCCAACCTGCACCTCAGTTCTTTTCACCTGGAAGGGG
>RFHT01000322.1 GCA_003696835.1 Bacteroidota bacterium | reverse complement strand
TATGAACCCTCAAGTTGATGCCTACCTGGCTCGGGGCTGCGGGCGCTGCCCCCTGGTAGGAACCCCCCAATGCAAGGTGAATACCTGGCGTGAAGCGCTGCAGCAATTGAGAAAAATCCTGCTCGACTGCGGGCTGAGCGAAACCTTAAAATGGAGCCAGCCCTGCTACACCTTTCAGCAAAAGAACGTGGTGCTGATGAGTGCTTTTAAGGCGTATTGTGCGCTGAGTTTTTTCAAAGGCGCTTTGCTGAAGGACCCCGCAGGCATTCTCCATAAGGCAGGCCCAAACAGCCAGGCTGCCCGTTTGATTCGGTTTACCAGCCCACAGCAGGTACTGGACATGCAGCCCCTTCTCCGCGCCTATATTCAGGAGGCCATAGAAATAGAAAAAGCAGGTCAGAAGGTCAGGCTCAGACAGCAACCGGAGCCCATGCCCGAAGAGCTGAAAAATATACTGGAAGAACAGCCCAGGCTCAAAGCGGCCTTTGAAGCCCTGACCCCCGGCAGGCAGCGGGGGTACATCCTGTACTTTTCCGCTCCCAAACAATCCAAAACCCGCAGAGCACGGATTGAAAAATACCAACAGCAAATTCTGGCTGGCAAAGGCATGCACGACCGCTAACCCCCGGCATGGCCCCAACCGCCCTGTTTGGGGAGACAGGCACGCCAAAGTATTTGATTTTCGTAAGTCATTGTTCGCTTTTTGTTAGTATATTTTAGGGCCTGTGGCTTTTTTACTCCAAATTTCAATCATTATGGCAATATTTAATCTGAACATCAACGGCAAAAAACACCAGGTGGATGTGGACCCCACCACGCCCATACTGTGGGTGCTACGCGATGAGCTCGATCTGATGGGGACAAAATACGGCTGTGGAATAGCCCAATGCGGTGCCTGTACCATTCACCTCGACGGCAATGCGGTGCGCTCCTGCCAGTTGCCTGTATCGGCAGTTGAGGACAAAGCCATTACCACCATAGAAGGCTTGTCTGAAAATGGCGACCACCCCGTGCAAAAAGCCTGGCTGGAAGTGGATGTAGCCCAATGTGGCTATTGCCAGGCGGGGCAGATCATGAGTGCCGTGGCCCTGCTGAAGCGCAACCCCAATCCTTCTGATAAAGAAATTGAAGCTGCGATGAACGGCAACATCTGCCGTTGTGGTACCTACGTGAGAATCAAAAAGGCAATCAAAATGGCTGCGGCAAATTCGTGACCTGAAACTCCAAGACCATGACATTCATCAAAACCCAACACAATCGCCGATCATTTTTGAAAGTTTCCGCAGCGGCTGGTGGCGGCATGCTGATCGGCTTTAACTGGCTGGCGGGCTGCACCCCTGCAGGTAAAAAAGAAACGGTCGCGATTCCCAACGAATGGTTTACCATCAACGGATACATTAAAATTGGCGATACCGGCATGGTGACCATCTACTCTCCCAATCCCGAAATTGGGCAGAACGTGATGACCTCCATGCCCATGATCGTGGCCGAAGAGCTGGACGTAAAATGGGACCACGTGCGGGTAGAGCAGGGCATGCTGGACGAGGACGCTTTCAACAACCCGCAGTTTGCCGGAGGCAGCCTCTCCATTATGCTGGGCTGGGATGCCCTGCGCATGGCCGGTGCCACGGGCAGGAGGATGTTGCTGGAAGCTGCCGCCAAAGAATGGGGGGTTCCGGTAACGGAGCTCACCACCGAAGCGGGAGTCATCAGGGAAAAAAACGGCAGCAGGACCATCCCCTATGGCGCCATTGCCCCCAAAGCAGTGGACATAGCAGTGCCCGAAGAAGTGGAGCTGAAGGACCCCAAAGACTTCAAACTCATTGGGACTTACCAGAAGAATGTGGAAGGCCCCAAGATTGTAACGGGCAAGCCACTCTTTGGCCTGGACTTTAAACGGGAAGGCATGTTGCTGGCCATGATTGAGCATCCGCCGGCATTTGGCATGCAGCTCAAAGACTTTAACCAGGATGAAATTAAGGCCATGCCCGGGGTGAAAGATGCCTTTGTCATTGAGGCCGGGCTGAACCCTCCCGGCCGCATGGATGTAAATGCCTTTCCCCGTCTCATTGCCATAGTGGGAGAATCGACCTGGCAGCTGATGCAGGCCAAGAAAGCCCTCAAAGCAAAGTGGGAAAGGGTTAGCCCCCTGGAAAGCTCCGAAAGCCAGCGCAGGCAGCTGGAAAGGGACCTGGAGAAAGGCGAACTGCAGGAGAGCAGAAAAGACGGCGATCCCGATGCAGCCTTTGCCCGGGCTGCCAGGGTGATTGAGCGAACCTACTCGGCCCCCATCATTGCCCACAATACCCTGGAGCCCATGAACTTCTTTGCCCATGTAAAGGAAGATGAGGCAGAGCTCATCGGCCCTACTCAAACGCCCAATGCCTTGCGGGAAGCGGCTTCCAAGCTGCTGGGCATGCCGGAGGAACGCATTTCGGTGGCCATGACCCGCATGGGTGGCGGCTTTGGCAGGCGGCTCTATACCCACTTTGGGGTAGAGGCTGCGGCCATCTCCCAAAAAATGGGCGCCCCCATTAAGCTGATCTATACCCGCGAAGACGACATGACGCAGGGCACCTACCGCCCCGCCTACCGCTCCACCTACAAGGCTGCCCTGGACGAAAACAATAACCTCATTGCCTTCTCGGTCAGGGGCGTGGGCTTTCGCGAAGGCCCGGTCTTCCCCAACCGCTTTCCCGCCGGCACCATCGGCCATTACTTCGCAGAGAAACGCAAATCGCCTTCCAACCTTTCCTTTGGCGCCTGGAGGGCGCCCAGGTCGCATTTTACGGCCGGGGCCGAGCAGGCATTTCTCGACGAGCTGGCCGAAGCCATGGGCAAAGACCCCATCGAGCTGCGGCTGGAACTGCTGGAACGGGCCAAAAATAATCCCGTAGGGGAAAAGAATGAATACGACCCAGAGCGCTACGCAGGCGTGCTGAAGCTGGTCAAAGAAAAAGCCCGCTGGGGAGAGGAAATGCCCGGCGTGTACAGGGGAGTTGCTGCTTACTTTTGCCACAATTACTACGTGGCCGAAGTGGTGGACATGGTAAAGGTGGACGACCGCCTCAAGGTCAAAAAAGTGTGGTGTGCCGTAGATTGTGGCATCGTCGTCAACCCCGAAGGCGCCATCAACATGATTCAGGGAGGCGTGGTCGATGGAATTGGCCATACCCTCTACAGCGAGCTGCCCTTCGAAAATGGGGCCGCTGTACACAAAAATTTCAACACCTACCAACTGATCCGCTACAGCCAGGCTCCCGAAGAGATAGAGGTATTTTTTGTTGAAAACGACATTTCTCCCACTGGCCTGGGTGAACCCGGATTGCCCCCTGCGGTGGGCGCCCTGGCCAATGCCATCTATCAGGCCACCGGTCAGCGGTTTTATCATCAACCCTTTTCCAGCCAGCCCGCTGAGACCGGCGGAGAGCTGGACAGGAAAATGATCAGAATAGGATGAAAAAGCAGGCCTGCTATGACCTTCAGGGAGACAACCCGCCTCCCTGAGGGCATTGGTCTTACTCCCTTTCTTTCATTAATTCGACCAGGCGGGGGGCTTTCCCTTTACTTAAGGTGAGTTCGGGATGTTAAGCCGTGATTATCAATCGTTTATCTTTGATACGAATTTCGTACCTATTCAGCACCCTCAGGGTAAAAAAAAAATGTTGTAAGTTGTTCATTTTCAATGACTTGTATTAACCACCTCCAACTCCTCCTTGAAAAGGAGGAGAGTTCTCCGGGGCATGCGGCGCAGCCGCCTGCGAACCTTCAACTCCCCTCCTTAGGCCCTGAGCGAGCGGCATGGCAGGGATAATCCTGATAAGGATCGCGAACGCCTTTGAAAATAAGCAGATCCGTGAGTCAACGAGGGGCCGGGGGGTGGTTGACCTCAGGG
>RFHT01000321.1 GCA_003696835.1 Bacteroidota bacterium | reverse complement strand
CTACTGTGATGAAACATTCCCGCAAACACTTTCTGCGCAAGCTGGCGGCCGGTAGCCTGGCCGCTACGGGCCTGACCGCCCTGGGGCCTGCGGTGCAGGCCGCCCGGCCCGCCACTTCCAGGCAGCCCGAAACCGACCCGCCCCCCTTGCAGTTGGGGCTTGCTTCCTACTCCCTGCGCAAATTTTCCCTGGACGAGGTGATACAGATGTGCCACAGAACAGGCCTGCGCCACCTGGCCCTCAAAAGCATGCACCTGCCGCTGGATGCCAATCCGGCCTACATTCGCGCCACGGCAGCCAAAGTGCGCGTGGCCGGCATCGACCTCTACGGCGCAGGCGTGATCTACATGCGGGAACCTATGCAGGTACACCAGGCCTTTGCCTATGCCCAGGCCGCAGGCCTGAGGGTCATCATAGGGGTGCCCAATCCCGAACTGCTGCCCCTGGTGGAAAAGCTGGCCAAAGAGCTGGACATCCAAGTGGCCATACACAACCACGGCCCCGGCGACAAGCTTTACCCCAGCCCCGAAAGCATTTATTCCCACATCAAAAACCTGGATGAACGCATCGGAATATGCATAGACATCGGCCACACCCGCCGCATTGAGCTGGATCCCGCCCAGGAGGTACTCAAATACGCCGACCGCATACTGGACGTGCACCTCAAAGACGTGAACCAGACCGGGGCCGAAGGGCACAACATCGAAATGGGCCGCGGAATCATAGATGTGCCCGCTTTTCTGGCAGCCCTCAGAAGCATATCCTACCAGGGCGTGGTATCCTTTGAGTACGAAAAAGACCCCGACGACCCCCTGCCCGGCCTGGCCGAGTCGGTGGGCTATGTGAGAGGGGTGCTGGATGTAGCTTGTGAATGATGGTGAAAACTTAATGTTAAGTACTGATAGTCAGACATTTATGAGAAAAAATACCCATATTGTTACCCCCTGGATGGTGCTGGCTCTGCTGGGCCTGCTGCTGGCTACGGCTTGTGAGCCGGCCCATACTACCACAGAGCTGGTGGCCGTGCCGGCCAAGGCCGGCAGCCGCTTTCCCAATTTGCATACCGATGCGAAGGGGCAACTCTGGATGAGCTGGATCGCTCAAAGCGATACCCTGAGCAGGCTGCTGCTCAGCCGCTACGACACCCAGGGCTGGAGCAGCCCCGTAGAGGTGGCCTCCGGCAGCAACTGGTTTGTCAACTGGGCCGACTTTCCGGGTGTGCACAGCTTTGGCGACAGTAAACTGGCTACCCATTACCTGCAAAAGAGCGGAGAAGACACCTACAGCTACGATGTGGTGCTGCGATTTTCGCAGGATGAGGGCCGGAGCTGGAGCCCGCCTGTGATTCCCCACCGCGATGGCACCCAAACCGAGCACGGCTTTGTGAGTATGCTGGAGCTGCCAAACGGCAAGCTGGGCGTGGTGTGGCTGGACGGCAGGAAGTATGCCTCCACCCAGCTGGCCTCCACCCACGGGCACGGCGCAGCCGAGGGGGAAATGACGCTGCGCTTTGCGGCCTTTGACGCCTCCGGCGCCATGTCGGAGGAGGCCCTGCTGGACGAGCGGGTGTGTGATTGCTGCCAAACCGATATGGCCATGACCGCTGAGGGGCCCCTGGTGGTGTACCGCAACCGCTCTGAGGAGGAAGTGCGCGATATTTACCTGGTCAAGTACCAACATGGAGCGTGGACGCAGCCCCGCCCCCTGTCGCACGACAACTGGCAGATTGCCGGCTGCCCGGTAAACGGCCCCGCAGTGGCCGCCCGCCAGGAGTGGGTGGCTGCGGCCTGGTTTAGCCTGCTCAATGGCAGCCCCACGGTACAGCTGGCCTTTTCGGCTGACGCAGGGGAGCATTTCATGCCACCCCGCGCATCAACCAGGGCCAAACCATTGGCCGGGTGGATGTGGCCCTGCTGGAGGACGGCTCGGCAGTGGTGAGCTGGATTGAAGAATCGGAGGGAAACAGCTACCTCATGCTGCGCAAGGTGGCGCCCAGCGGGCAGGCAGCCCCCCCCATTCAGGTAGCCGAAATCCGGGGCGAGCGGGCCAGCGGCTTTCCCCGCATAGCCGCGTACCAGCAGGCCGTATGGGTGAGTTGGACCGATACGGCAGGCGAGCAGCCGCAGGTGTTATTGAAACGGGTTTTTGTACGTTAAGTACCTTCCCCCCTGTAGGTGTTTTGATCCTGATAAAGCTGAAGGCCAACGACTTTTCAAAATATGCTACGTAATGCAGCCCTTCAAATGCCTTTGCGGCTATGGAAGAAAAGGGTTAAGATGGGAAAGAGGATTAATTGGTCTTCATTCCTCAACCCAATAACCCTTCAACATGAAAAATTACGGAATCGTTTGCTTACTGATGCTGGCTGTATGGGTACCCCTGGCTGGTATGGCGCAGCCTGCGCAGGGCGGCTGTGCATGCTGTACCCCTGCCCACCGGCAGTTCGACTTTTGGCTGGGCGAGTGGGAGACCTGGACGGGCGATAAGCTGGCCGGCACCAACCGCATTGTGGTCTTGCAGGACAGTTGCGTTATACAGGAGAACTGGGTTG
>RFHT01000320.1 GCA_003696835.1 Bacteroidota bacterium | reverse complement strand
CGCATGGGCCTAAGGAGGGGAGTTGAAGGTTCGCAGGCGGCTGCGCCGCCTGCCCCGGAGAACTCTCCTCCTTTTCAAGGAGGAGTTGGAGGTGGTTAACGTAAGTCATTGAAAATGAATAACTTACAACGATTACCCTGTACTTAGCAATTCTGCCCGGCTAAAAGGCCATAAACGATTTTTTTTCATCACTCCAAACCAACTCCCTATGAAGTCAAGAACCATTTTTCTTTTCATGCTGCTATGGGCATTGCATGATTTATGGGCTCAGCAATCCACCCCTTCCCTCAGTCTGGAAGTGCAATTTGCTCCTGAGGTGCAGGCAGCGGTTTCGCCCAGGGGGAGGTTGTTCATTTTTTTAAACCAAAACCCCTACGCAGAGCCCCGGGAGCAGGTCTGGCCCAGCCCGGGAAACTATATTTTTGCCAAAAATTTCTCCAATTGGCAGCCGGCACAAAGCCAGCACATCCAATCCAGCCAGGGCTGGAGCAAAACCCCTGCCTGGACGCTTGAGCAGGTACCGCCGGGAACCTACTACCTGCAGCTGCTGTGGGACCAGGATACCCTGGAGTCCCGCATTGACGCGCCGGGAAATCTTTACAGTGAAAAACAAAAAGTGGTGATCGACAAAGCGCTGAAACTGCAACTGCGCATCGACCAGCAAATTCCTCCCCGGAAAGTGGTAAGCCACCCCCTGGTAAAAGCGGTCTATTTTCGCAGCGACACCCTCAGTAAGTGGTGGAAAAAAGACATGCACCTTCGTGCAACGGTGCTGCTGCCACGCGATTACGAGCCCGGCAGGGCCTATCCCATCCGTTACAATGTGGCCGGCTATGGCGGGCGATACACCCGCGTGAACCGCCTGGTGAACAACACGGACTTTATGAACTGGTGGCAATCGGAGGAGGCGCCGGAGCTCGTCAATGTATTCCTGGATGGGGAGGGCCCCTTTGGCGACAGCTACCAGATGGATTCTGAAAACAGTGGCCCCTACGGCTATGCCCTCATACACGAGCTCATCCCGTATATTGAGGAGCAGTACCGGGGCACGCAGGATGCCTACACCCGCTTTACCGATGGATGTTCCACCGGCGGCTGGGTTTCCCTGGCCCTGCAGCTCTATTATCCCCAGGCCTTTAACGGGGTGTTTTCTTACAGCCCCGACGCCATTGAGTTTTCCAACTACCAACTCATCAATATCTACAAGGATGAAAATGCCTACGTCAACGAGTTTGGTTATGAACGGCCGGTCATGCGCGACATCAGCGGGGAACCCATGGTGTCGTTGCGGGATTTTATTCAGTACGAAAATGTGTTGGGGGCTTCCAACACCTACCTCAACTCCGGCGGGCAGTTCAGCGCCCATACGGCCCTGTACAGCCCCAAAGGGGAAGGGGACCTGCCCAGGCCCTTGTTTGACCCCCAAAGCGGGCAGATCGACCACGAAGTGGCCGAACACTGGAAAAAGTACGACATGAAGCTATATGCCAGCGAACACTGGGCAGAACTGGGCCCCCAAATTCAGGGGAAAATATACATCTGGATGGGGGATATGGACCACTTTTACCTCAACCCTGCCACGCGGGAGTTTGAGCGCTTTTTGCGCAGCACCCAGGACCCGGTATCCGATGCCCACATCGAATTCAGTGCCATGGAAGGACACTGCTCGGCCTACTCCCACCGCCGGGTGCTGGAGCAGATTGGCGCGCGTCTGGAGGAGCTGCAGGGGGAGAAGGCAAAACGCTAAACTTTTTCTCATGATGAACTACCGCTACCTTTTATGGAGCATGTTACTCCTGCTCATCGCCTGCCGGGAAGATTTTCTGGACCAGCCACCGCAAGGGGTGCTGAGCGAGCAGGCATTGGCCACCGAAGAGGGCCTGCAGGCCCTGCTCATCGGGGCTTACTCGGTACTAAACGGCTATGTGGACGAGCGCATGGGCCCTGCCTGGGGCAGTGCTGCCACCAACTGGGCCTATGGCGACATGCCCTCCGACGACAGCTACAAAGGCGGAGCGGCCGGCGAGTGCTGTGGCAGCGGCCTGCACCTGGAGACCTATCAGGCCCGCCCCTTCAACAGCTGGCTGGCCGCCAAATGGCGGGTGACATTTGAGGGCATCAGCCGGGCCAATGCGGTGCTGCAAGTGCTAAGCAAAGCGGAGCTGCCGCAGGAAAGAGCGATGCAAATAGCTGCTGAAGCCCGGTTTTTGCGGGGGCATTTTTATTTTGAGGCGAAAAAAATCTGGCAGTTTCTGCCCTGGTATGACGAGCACACCCGCGATTTTCGCCTGCCCAACCGCAACGGGACTGCCCTGCAGTGGTCGCATATTCAGGCCGACTTTGCCTTTGCCGCCGCGCATTTACCGGAGGTGCAGGCACAGCCGGGCAGGCCCACCCGCTATGCCGCCCTGGCCTACCAGGCCAAGGCCCTGCTGTTTGAGGGGAACTACCCGGCAGCAGGCCCCCTGCTGGATGACATCATTCAAAGCGGGCGCTATCGCCTGCTGGACAATTTTCACGAAAATTTTGATGCTGATTTTAACAACCACTCCGAAGCCCTCTTTCAGATACAAATGTCGGTAAACGACGGAGCGCCCAACAACATCAACGGCAATTACGGCGACATTCTGAATTTTCCCCATAACCAGGGGCCGGTGGGCTGTTGTGGTTTCAACCAGCCCTCCCAAAACCTCGTGAACGCTTTTAAAACCGATGCGCAGGGCCTGCCCATGCTGGAGCACTTCAACGACTGGGACGTGCCCAACGACGAGGGCATACTTTCCAGTGAGCCCTTTGAACCCTATACGGGTCCGCTGGACCCCCGCCTGGACTGGACGGTGGGCCGCAGGGGCATCCCCTTTCTGGACTGGGGGCTGCATGCGGGTCGCGACTGGATACGCGACCAGGACTACGCCGGGCCCTATTCGCCCAAAAAGCGGGTGTTCAGAAAGCAGCAGCAGGGGATACTGTCGGCTTCCAGTGGCTGGACGAGCGCTCCCAATGCCCTCAACTATTCCCTCATCCGCTATGCCGATGTGCTGTTGTGGCGGGCCGAGGTGGCGGTGGAGGCAGGAGAGCTGGCCCTTGCCCTGCAACTGGTCAACCAGGTGCGCGAACGCGCACGCCTGAGTGAGCCCGTCCGTTTTGAGGACGGAAGCCCCGCCGCCCAGTATCGCATTGCTCCCTACCCCGATTTTCCCGACCAGGACTTTGCCCGCAGGGCGGTACGTTTTGAGCGCAGGCTGGAGCTGGCCATGGAAGGCCACCGCTTTTTCGATCTGGTGCACTGGGGAGAGGCAGCGGAGGTGCTCAATGCCTATGTTCAAAGGGAAAAAACGAAAAGGCGCTACCTGGAGGATGCCTTTTTTGAGGCGGGAACCCACGAGTATTTTCCCATCCCTGCCTTCGCCATTGAGGAAAGCAAGCTGGAGGGCCAGCCCACTTTGGTGCAAAATCCCGGGTATTGAGGGCTTTTTGCTAAAGCAAGGAGCACTGACAGGCATAGAAACTGGACTTTTGGATCTCAGGGCAAGAGCGCACGTTTCTTGGGTGCTCCGCCTGGCAGGAGGTGCTTCCTGCTTGCTGCTCACTGCTGTTTGCAGTTGTTTGTTTCCAGTTGTTTGTTTCCAGTTGCTGTGTTCTTTATTTTTTTTTGAAAAATTCCGGTGAACCGGAACGCAAGCGAAGCCCAAATGGTACATCCCTTTAAGGGAAAAACATGTTTGCCCAATGCCACGCGCCAGGCCTCCCACAATTTCCGGTAAACCGGAACAGGCGGCAAACGGCAAACGGCCAACCCTCTGTGGGAGTCGCGCGGGCGCCCGGCTACGCCGGGGCGGTTGCGAGCTGATGGCTTCCAGCCCACCAGCTCGCTTAGTGGCTATAATAACAACCCATACTGGATGACTGTTTTTAATTCCTACACACCCATACCTATAGCATGTTATTGTTTTGTCATGCTCTATGGCATTTCTATTGCCTGTCTTCCCGCCCAAATATTGACCCAATCCCTCTCAGGTGTGGTAGAAGATGAAGACACTGAAATTGGGTTGGCGCAGGCTGGGATCGCGGTTTACAGTAGGGGTGAAATCTACTACACCCAAACCGATGAAAATGGGAACTTCGTGCTCAACCAAATTCCGGTAGGCACCATTCGCATAGCATGTAAACACAAGGATTATGAACCCTATGTTGCTTCCAATATTCGCATTAGCTCTGGTAACTCTCTGGTATTGACGATTCGTATGCAGAAAAAGGCTTTTGAATTGGAGGAAGTCATTATCTCAGCTGCACGTAAGCAAGCTCCCGGCACCATTAGCCAACACCAACTAAACATGGCTCTGGGCAATAATTTTGCAGGTGCATTGGGTGACCCAGCCAGGATGATGGCCAGGTTTGCAGGGGTGACCCAGCCGGATGACCTGAGGAATAACCTTGTCATAAGAGGTAATTCGCCTGTAGGGGTAAAGTGGAGTATCGAAGGCATTACAACCATAAATCCGAACCATTTTGCAACTGTGGGCAACTCCGGGGGGGGAGTCAATATATTGAATCCCTATACCCTCAAAAACATTCGATTATACACAGGGGCTTTTCCCGCTGAATTTGGAAATGCTAATTCAGGCATGGTAGAGGTTGCGCTCCGCAATGGACATCTTTACCAGCGAAAGTCGATGGGCCGTACCAACATTGTAGATGTTGAACTGGCTACAGAAGGGCCTATCAAAAAGGGGAAGTCTTCCTATTTACTGGCATTCAGGCGGTCAAATTTGGATTTTGCCTACCAAATTAGCTCCCTGTTGAAGGGTTATTTGGGTAATGCTCCAAAAGTATATGATGGGACATTTCATCTGTTTTTTCAGGGAAATAAAGGGCAGTTTCACCTATATGGAATAGGAGGTAATAGCCAATTGAGGCTGAGAAATAGTTTGGGGAATGATGCACAAAACCTTTTTCGGTCTCGTACCCTGGTATCAGGCCTGAAACATGTTATGGTGTTGGGGAAGCGGGCGCTGTGGACAGGACATGTAGCTTATTCAAATTCATTCACGGGAAATGGAAGCCTTCAAAGCCTGAATAATGAAGGCAGGATACTGGAAGGAAATGAGCATAAGCTTAGTTTGTCCGGTAAGGTAAATTTTTCGGTCAACTCCCGCCACCATATTAAGGGAGGAGTTACGCATCATTTCATATCTTCAAGGATTAACAGGATGACCCGAAAACACCCCGACAGTTCATTGATTGAATTCAACTTTCATAAAACGTACCATCTCACCCAAGCATTTGTAAGTTGGAAGTGGCGAATGGCCTCCAATATTTCTTTGAATACAGGGCTTCATAGCCTGGCGCTCAGTTTAAATCATACCTATAGCATAGACCCACGCATACACCTTAGCTGGCAGGTATATGAGAAAAACCAATTGGCACTGGGTTGGGGAATACATAGTCAAGTACAACCCACTGCCCTGTATGCTACCGGGTATCGCAATAGGTATGGAGAAAATGTTTTTCCCAACTTTCATCTACAGCCAGGTAAAAGTCATCATGTTGTAC
This sequence comes from Bacteroidota bacterium, assembly GCA_003696835.1. Lineage (GTDB taxonomy): Bacteria > Bacteroidota > Bacteroidia > J057 > J057 > J057. The sequence goes on along the minus strand of RFHT01000320.1, from coordinate 312 downwards.
TGTCTTATCGTACCACCATTTTGCAAAATGTTAGCTTTACAAGCGAATGTTATTATTTATACCATTATCAAATGCCAATTTTTAGGGATGTTTTTCAGCCTAAATCCTTCTCAGGGCTCAATTTGGGCTATGAGTATGGTGATGACTTTGCCTGGTACTCGGCACCAATGCAAAGTACAGGTACAGGAAGAAGCTATGGGGTAGAGATTACAGTTGAAAAACCTTTTGTAAATAGATATTATGTGCTGTTTACTACCTCTTTATATGACGCTAAATACAGAGCTACTGATCAGGTGCTAAGAAATACTGCTT
>RFHT01000319.1 GCA_003696835.1 Bacteroidota bacterium | reverse complement strand
TGGCGGAGAGTAGAACTATGGTATCTTTGTGCCCGGTGCAGCGGGCACAGTGCGATTGATTCAAGCAGCAGCCGGCCCGGTGTACTTCACCTGTCCGGCTGCTCAGCATTTATACCTATGGATTCACTCACGCAAATCACCCTGGGAGCGGCCTGTGGGGAGCTCGTTTTGGGCAAAAAAATCGGCAACCGCGCCATGCTGTGGGGCGCCATAGGCGGCACCATTCCCGACCTGGATGTGTTGGCCAATTTTTTTATGAGCGAAATGGACGCCCTGGCTTTTCACCGGGGCATCACCCACTCATTTTTCTTCGCCTTTACCACCCCTTTTCTCTTTGGCTGGCTGGCCTGGCAGTTTTACCGCAGCGGTATGTATCGCCACCGGTTGTACAAGGGCCTGGCCTCAGGCGTATGGGTGCTGCTGTTGTTGTTGCTGGTGTGGGGAGTAAATGCCATTCCGGTGGTGGCCACGGGCAGCATCAGCCTGCCCACCTTGTTCATCAGCCTGCTGGTGCTGGGCTGGATCCTGCGCAGCTTGTGGAAGGACTACCTGCGTAGCCCCCTGGACGAGGTGCGCGTTGGCTATCGCGAATGGGTGTTGTTGTTTTTCTGGAGCATCTTCACCCATCCGCTGCTGGATGCTTTTACGGCTTATGGCACTCAGCTTTTTCAGCCTTTTTCGGATTACCGGGTGGCCTTCAACACCATTTCGGTGGCGGATCCCCTCTACACCGCTCCATTTTTGTTGTGCCTCATTGGGGCGGCCGTGCTGAGCAGGCAGCATCGCTGGCGCCGCTGGCTCACCTGGGCAGGCCTGGGCATCAGCAGCCTCTACCTGCTCTGGACGGTAGGCAACCGCCAGTACATTCACCGGGTGTATGCTCAGTCGCTGGCTGAGCAGGGCATAGAAGCCACACGCTTTCGCATTACTCCCACCATTTTCAACAACCTGCTGTGGCAGGGGGTGGCCGAAACCGATACGGCCTTCTATTTTGGGCTGTATTCCCGCCTGGATCCCCGGCCGGTGGTGCAGCTTTCGGCTCCCATTCCCAAAAACCACCAGCTGCTGGACCCCTGGAAGGAGGATGAGGATGTGCAACTGCTCAGCTGGTTTACCGAGGGCTATTACGGAGTGGCTCCCTGGGAGGAGGGCAGCTTCATCCTCTTCGACCTGCGTTTTGGGCCGGTGGATGTGCAGGATGTACAGCCAGAGCGCTTTGTGTTCTAGTTTATTCTGCGCCCACAGGGTGCGGACCTCGTCGCCAGCCAGCTTTCGCGCCGCGACGAGGAGGAGATAGACGACGCCTTCGGCAAACTGTGGCGCCGGATGTGGGGCCATGTTGGGGGCTGATGGGGTGATATTTGGGTAATTCAAGGCTTAAATTTGTGCCTGAAAATGAGGAGGTGAATTGGCCAAAGCTTCAATTCAAAACGGAAACAGCATTAGTGCACAATAATCCGCATTTTTTCCTATCTTCTCCCCAGTTAACAAACTGATTCAGGAACTATGCGCATCAATGGACACTCTCACTTGCTGCCCTATCCGGAACAAATACCGCGCTTTATGAAGGAGCGGGAAATTTTCTGGATAGATGAAGACCGCAAATACATGATACAGAAAAACTGGAAGCGGCCCGTTACAGACTCCAGCTTTTTTCTCAATGAAAAACTCGAATGGATGGCCCGCCACAAGATCGACCACGCCGTGGTGCTGAATTTGTCGCAGCTCTACGGCAACGGCCTGCGGGTGGAAGAAATGAAGCAGGTGCTGCGCTGGCAAAACGACTTCAATGCCCAGGTACAACACCAGCACCCCGACAAATTTACCTGCGGTTTTGTGATACACGCGGGCTTTGTGCGCTCAGCCCTGTGGGAAATTGAGCGCTGTGTAGAAGAGCTGGGCCTGCGGGTGCTCTGCCTGCCCACCCACTACATGGACTCCATCGGCAGCTGGCGTACCATTTTCGATCCCGAAACCGAGCCCATACTGGAACTGGCCAACTCCTACAAGCTCGCCATTGAGATACACCCCTACGACGGGGAGAAGTTCATCAACCTGGAAAACGTGGCCTGGCGCTTCCACCTGGTGTGGATGCTGGCCCAATGCGCCGATGCCTATCATTTTTACACCCTGATGGGCTACCACGAGAAATACCCCGGCATACGCGTGTGCTTCGCACACGGCGGGCAGCTGGCCCAGATCAACCTGGGCAGGCGCATACAGGGCTTCGACGGCCGCCCCGACCTCTTCAAGGGCATGATGCACCCCCGCAAGGCCGTAGGCCACCCCAACATTTACTTCGATACCCTGGTGCACGATACCTACTCCCTGGAGCTCATGGTCAAACGCCTCAAAGGCACCGACCAGATCATACTGGGACTGGACGACCCCTACCCCCTGGGCGAAATGGAGAGCGAACCCCAGTCATCCTACCCTGGCAAGCTGCTGGACCTGGCTCTGGCCGAAGGCATCATCAATGAAAAACAACATCAGGAAATATGGGAAGACAACGTGCTGCGCTGGCTGGGCGCCGAGCACGACCTGGCCCTGCAAAACCGATTGAACCTAAGCCAATGGAAAGAACGCGCATAGCCTATCAGGCTTCTCTGGAATTTGCCCGGCAAATGGACCGGCAAGACCCCCTCAAACAGTTTCGTTCCCACTTTCACCTGCCCCAGCAGCCCAACGGGCAGCCCTGCCTCTACTTCTGCGGCAACTCCCTGGGCCTGCAGCCCCGTGGGGTGCGTGCTGCTGTGGAGGAGGTGCTGCACGACTGGGAACGCATGGGAGTGGAAGGGCATTTTCACGCCCGCCATCCCTGGATGCCCTATCACGAGTTTCTCACCCGGGCCATGGCCGGGGTGGTGGGGGCCAGGCCGCAGGAAGTGGTGGTGATGAACACCCTCACGGTCAACCTGCACCTCATGATGGTTTCCTTTTACCGCCCCAGCCCCCAGCGCCACAAAATTCTCATTGAGTACGACGCCTTTCCCTCCGATAAATATGCCGTGGAGTCGCAGATACGCTTTCACGGCTACGACCCGGCCGAGGCCCTCATCGAGCTGCGCCCCCGCCCGGGCGAGGCCTGCCTGCGCATGGAAGACATAGCCGAGGTGATAGAAAGCCAGGGCAACGAAATTGCCCTCATCCTCTTTGGGGTGACCAATTACTACACCGGCCAATTGCTGGATATGCAGGCCATCACCCGCCTGGGGCACGCCCAGGGCTGCGTAGTGGGCTTCGACTGTGCCCACGGTGCGGGCAATGTGCCCCTGCAGCTACACCAGAGCGGGGCCGACTTTGCCGTATGGTGCAGCTACAAATACCTCAATTCGGGCCCGGGCAGCCTGGCGGGCTGCTTCGTGCATGAACGCCATGCTCATCAGCCGGACTTACCCCGCTTCGCCGGCTGGTGGGGGCACAACAAACAAACCCGTTTCCAGATGCGCCATGCCTTTGACCCCATCCCGGGTGCCGAAGGCTGGCAACTCTCCAACCCGCCCATTTTGTCCATGGCGGCCATTCGCGCATCGCTGGAACTATTTGAACAGGCTGGCATGGACCAGCTGCGGCAAAAAGCCTTGCTGCTGACCGGCTACCTGGAGTACCTCATAGACGAGCTGAAGGATGAACGCATTCACCTCATTACTCCCCGCGACCCCCAGGCCCGCGGCTGCCAGCTCTCCGTGCAGGTGAGAAATGCTGGCAAGCAGCTCTTTGAGCGGCTCACGGCTCAGGGCGTGGTGGCCGACTGGCGGGAGCCCGATGTAATACGCCTGGCTCCCGTGCCTCTGTACAACTCCTTTGAAGACGTATATACATTTTCCACCATTTTTAATAACGTTTTGCAGGCATGAAGGAAGACAACATCCTCATCATAGGGGCCGGACTGTGTGGTACCCTGCTGGCCATCCGCCTGGCCCAGCGGGGGCTGAGAGTAAAGCTGTACGAAAAGCGGCCCGATATGCGCCGGCATGCCATCAGCGCGGGCCGCTCCATCAACCTGGCCCTTTCAAAGCGGGGGCTGCTGGCCCTGCAAAGGGTGGGCCTGGAAGAGCAGGTGCTGCAAGCCTGCATCCCCATGCGCGGGCGCATGGTGCACCCCCTGGGGGGCGAAGCCTTTTTTTCGCCCTACAGCGGCAGGCCCCAGGATTACATCAACTCCGTTTCCCGCGGCGGGCTCAACTCCCTGCTGCTGGACGAAGCCGAAGCCCTGGGCATTCCCATATATTTCCATACGGCCTGCCTGGAGGTGGACCTGCAGCAGGCCGAAGCCCGCTTCGAAAACCGGCAAACCGGCCGGCAGTGGTCGGAAAGGGGGCAGGTCATCATCGGTGCCGACGGGGCCGGCTCGGCCGTGCGCCGCAGCCTGATGGCCCACAGTCCGGACTTGCTCTTCAACTACAGCCAGCACTTTCTGCGCCACGGCTACAAAGAGCTGAGCATTTTGCCCCATGAACAAAAGGGCTGGCGCATAGAACAACACGCCCTGCATATTTGGCCCCGCGATCAGTTCATGATCATTGCCCTGCCCAACCTGGACGGTAGTTTTACCGTCACCATGTTTCACCCTTTTGAAGGAGAAATGGGCTTTCGCCAGCTCAACACTCCTGAAAGGCTGCGGCAGTTTTTTGAGCAATACTTTCCGGAGCTCATTGCCCTGATGCCCCATTACCGGGAGGAGTTTTTCCAAAACCCCACCGGCAGCCTGGGTACCATCAAGTGCTTTCCCTGGCAGGCCTATGGCCGGGTGCTCATCATGGGCGATGCCGCCCATGCCATTGTGCCCTTTTACGGCCAGGGCATGAATGCCGCTTTTGAGGATGTGCGCGTATTTGACGACCTGCTGGAGGAGTGCGGTCCCAAGTGGGAGGAGGTGTTTACCCGCTTTGAGGTCAGCCGCGCCCCCAACACTGATGCCATTGCCGACCTGGCCCTGGACAACTTCATCGAAATGCGAGACCGGGTGGACGATGAGGACTTTATCCGCAAGCGCCGGCTGGAGCGCTGGCTGGAGCAGCAGTTTCCCGACTATTACTCCAAATACTCCCTGGTGACCTTCCGCCCCGACCTGCCCTACCGCGAGGCCATGCGCCTGGGCCGCAGGCAGGACGAATTGCTGCTGGAACTGTGCAGCCAACAAGCACCCGAAGAAATGGACCTGCAGGCAGTACACGCCCAGTTGATGCAGCTGCAACAGGCCTGAGCGCTGTAGGGCCGAAACATCTCCAGCAAGCTGGGACACCCCAAAAAACGTCCGCTGCGCGGCAGGCAGGAGTTTCTTTTGCCCCGCGGCTTACGGAAAAAAACTGCCCGCCGGCGCCGGTTTACAACTGGGGCCGGTAGCAGGGGCTCCAGGCATGCTGGGGGGCATCAGGCCCCACACATCTCCAGTAACATGGGGCACCCCAGAAGCCCGCTATGCTGCACACGAGTGGAACGGGCAGTAGCCATTGTTACAAATATGCTCCTCTCAGACGGATTTTTGCTGTCTGTGCCGTCTTTATGTCAGGCAACCGAATAGCACCCTGAGAATTTTTTTCCCTTTGGCTTAAGACACATAGCATGTTGACAAAACAATTCCTTTTTCGCACGAAAACGGAGGATGGCCGTTTTTGGATGACCCTGAGTCTGGCTGGCCTTTTTTACGAAAAGCGGGCCATTGAAGCAGGAGACGAGTTGCTGCTGCGGATACAACTGCATGCAGCAAGTCGGCAGGAGCCCCCCAAGGGCGGCAAGCTCTACCTGCGGCTTGCCCAAAACAGTTGGCTGACCCCCCTGGATGAGGGAGATCAGCCCACAGCCGAGCGGGTGTTTGAGCTGGAGGCCGAAAAAGTGTACGGCGGCTGGCCAGTCAGCCTGATATGCCAGCTGAAAGCGGCGGAAAAGCTGCCCGCTGGTGGGTTTGCAAACTGCGAACTCCAGCCCGAAAAGCTACTGAAACTGAGCCTGCACCATGAGAAAGTCTCCTCCTGGGGCAGGGCCTGAGCCTGCCAGGCTACCTCAGCAGGTAGGTAATCCCCACCGAGGAATGGATTGGTCCTCGGTAAAACTTCTCGTCTGTATTGCTTGCTATCCTGATGCTCAGTCCATTGGATACATCTACCCGAAAATTGCGGTTGATATGGATGCTGAATCTATATTGATGCTCCAGGTAATAGGCCTGGTAGGTATCGACCGGCAGGAAAAGGGAATAGTTGTCGAAGCGGTAAGTCAGCTGACTCAAACGCATTCCGAGACCCAACTCCAGTATGCCCAAATTCCTGAGGCCCGCATTCCCCTGGAGAAAAAACAGTTCGTACCTCCCTTTTCCATATTCCAGGCTGCTGTAAGGGCAAGGAGAACCAAAGATAGCGCAAAGCAAAGGGGCGCCGGGATGATGAACAACCCCTTCCCAGTCTGATTTCCCCACTCCATAACCTCCATATACTTCCCAGCTAAACTGAGGGGCAGTGGATCGGCTGTTAATGGGCATAGGAGTAGAATAATACCCCAGGGCAGCCTCGGCATAATGGTGGGTACTTTGTTTGATTTCGGGGTCAGTTTCCTCTGCAAAAAGCGGGTTGTTGTCGGTCATATTTCCCGTATTCCCGCTGGCTACTACAGCCAGGTGGTTGAGCGGGGAGAAGGCCACCTCCCCCATGAAAGAGTTGGTGGTGATGTCATAAGCTCCTGAAGCACTGAACTCCCCTGCCTCACTCATGAGAGGCACAGGTACACGGGGCATGTGGTAAAGGCGGCTGCAGCCGGTACTGCACAGCAGGGCACAGGCCAGCAACAAGAGATAAGCATGTTTAGTTTTCATAATATAAATAGTTGAGATGATACCATACCCCAAAGTTGAGGGCTGAGCGCCAATTGCCCCAACGGGAAATTACTTGTCGCCTGGCAGGAATGGCAATAATTGCCGCTGGTCACGGGCCGGAAGCGGCTCAGCGGCCATTTTTTTGCAAAAACAGCCCCATGCCTGGCCCGCAAAGGGATGTTTTGCAGATTTTGGGCATGCCGGACAGCAGCCAATGGCCATTTCTACCAAAAAAACTGCTTTGGGCATTTAGGCAATCTTTCTTAGCTTTCCCTCATGATTCGCACTTTCTTGAAAATTGCTTACTTGCTCTTTTTCATTTCCGGGATGTGTGTAGCCCAAACGCCCAACAGCTGGCGGGGATTGGGCGCCTTTCCCGACTGGCCCTTTCCCTACAACCGGCACGAACATGCCGCCATTGCCCTGAATGGGAAGTTTTACGTGATTGGAGGGAGGGGGAATAAGCCGGTGCAGGTATATGATCCCCAGCAAAACAGCTGGCAGGACCAGGCCGAGCCCCCCCTGGAGATGCACCATTTTCAGTTGGTGAGCGTCAACGGTCTCATCTATGTAGTGGGAGGCTTTACGGGCAATTTTCCCCACGAAACGCCCCTTTCACATGTGTATGTGTACGATCCCCTGGCCAACAGCTGGCAGCAGGGCCCGGCCATACCCGCCGGCCGCCGCAGGGGGTCGGCCGGAGCCGTGGTGTACAACGATAAGATTTACGTGATTTCGGGCATTGTGGACGGTCACAGCTCCGGCTGGGTAACCTACACCGATGTGTTTGACCCGGCCACGGGCAGCTGGACCCCCCTGGCCGATGCCCCCCGGGCGCGCGACCACTTTCACGCAGCCCTGGTAGGCCAGAAAATTTATGTGGCCGGCGGCCGGCGCTCCGGCGCCGACGGCACTTTCAATGCCACCGTGGCCGAAGTGGATGTGTACGA
>RFHT01000318.1 GCA_003696835.1 Bacteroidota bacterium | reverse complement strand
ATTTTGTCCCATTCAGGTGTGGGCTCAAAGTAGCCCTTGTTTTCCGGGTCGAGATGCGCTTTTACCACCTCTTCGTTCAGTTCCACTCCCAGGCCGGGGCCTTCCGGCACATGGGCAAAGCCTTTTTCGATCATGGTATGCTCGGTTTTCACCAAATCCTCCCAGTAGTCCAGGTCCACAGAGTGGTGCTCCAGGGCCATGAAATTCTGGGTGGCAGCAGCCGTATGTACATTGGCCATAAAGGAAACAGGTGTGCCGGCAAAGTGCAGGGCCATGGCCACGCCTTTTTCTTCGGCATAGTCGCCTATTTTTTTGGTTTCGAGCAAGCCGCCGGCGGTGGCCAGGTCGGGGTGAACAATGTCAATGGCATGGGCATCAATGAGCTTGATAAACTCCTCCTTGAGGTAGATGTCCTCGCCCGTGGTGGTGGGGGTTTCGATGGCCTGTGAAATCTGGCGCCAGTGCTCGGTGAATTTCCAGGGAATGAGGTCTTCCAGCCAGGCCAGGCGGTATTTCTCTACTGCCCTGCCCAGACGGATGGCATTGTTGTGGTCGAAGTGGCCGTAGTGGTCGGAGGCCAGGGGAATGGCGTAGCCAATTTTGCTGCGTACCTTTTCCACCCGCTGCATGAGGATGTCCAGGCCCTTGTCGGTAATTTGCACCTGGGTAAAGGGGTGCTCGGTGGCCCCGTAGGTCATGGGCTCATTGGTCCATTGCCGGCCGATGTCCCAGAAGTTGCTGTTTACGGTGGTGCCGGGAATGTCTTTGAGCAGTTCAATGCCAAAATCCATTTTGAGGAAGGTGAAGCCTTCTTCATCCATTCGCTTGTTGACCCGTGCTATGAAGTCGCTTTCGTCACGCCCTTCGGGCGTGTCGGCGTAGAGACGCACCTTGTTGCGGTACTTGCCGCCCAGCAGCTGGTAGCAGGGCACGTTATAGGCCTTGCCTGCGAGGTCCCACAGGGCCATTTCTACGGCACTCACACCTCCTCCCTGCCGGCCATGGAAGCCAAATTGCCTGATGCGTTTGAAGATCATTTCTACATTGCAGGGGTTCATGCCCAGTATGCGGCTTTTGAGAAACATGGCATAGCGGTAGGTGGCTCCGTCACGCACTTCTCCCAGGCCGGAAATACCCTGGTTGGTGTCTATGCGGATGATGGGGCAGCGGGCATGCCCGTTCATCACTACGGCATAGCGCATGTCGGTAATTTTTAGCTCACTGGGCGCTGAGTGACGGTTGACCCGGGAGGTACTGTGGGCCAGGGTTTCTTCCAGAGGGCTAAACATGAAGCCGCCCAACATCAGGCCGCCCAGACCGGCTTTTTTGAAAAACTGCCGCCTGCCAGGCTCCGCCCGTGGCGGTACGGCATGCTGCTCCTCTGCAGCCCTGCCATGAGCCGTGTCAGCTAAACCAAATTTGCGTAGCAGGTGTTCTGATGGAGTTTGCATAATGTTATGGGTTTGGTGATTGTGGTGATAAGCTAAAGATAGGGAAAATATGCAAGTGGTGAATTGTGCAAACGGCTTCCGCAAACTGTGATACATGAGCGTACAGCAGGAAAGCGGGCCATTCCCCCATAGTTGAACTCACTGCTTGAATGATAATGATGATGATTTACGCAGATCGTTCCCTCCAATAAACTTTATCTCAGCTCTTTGTGCTCCTCTTGGCTAAACTACTGAGATCCAGGGGACAGGATGCAGGGGACAGGATGCAGGTTGCCGGTTGTCGGTTGCCGGTTGCCGGTTGTTGGTTGTTGGTTGTCGGTTGTCGGTTGCCGGTTGCCGGTTGTCGGTTGCCGGTTGCCGGTTGTCGGTTGTCGGTTGCAGGTTGCCGGTTGCCGGTAGCAGGTCAACATTAATCAGGGATTGCCATTGCATCCTGCATCTTGCATCCTACCTAAACATCGTGATCGTTCCGGTATAGAGGTAGGGAACCCCATTATACCCCAATCCTTTTGCCACATACACATACACTCCTTCGGGCATATTACGGCCCTGGAAGGTGCCGTCCCAGCCCTTGTCGATGTCATCGGTTTCGAAGAGCAGCAAGCCCCAGCGGCTGTAGATTTTGAGGTTAAAGGTTTGTACATACATGCCTTTCACCAGGTACTTATCATTCACCCCATCGCCGTTGGGCGTAAAAGCATCGGCAAAGAACACATTGGGCTTGATGGGTACACACACCTCATTGGACAAGCTGCGGGCCAGGTTGCCCCCCTGCTCAATGGCTGTAATGCGGTAGCAGTATTTCGGCTGGTCCAGATCGGTGTGGTCGTCCAGGTAGGTAGTTTGCTGGCCGCTCACCATTTTCACCTGCACCCATTTATCGATGGTGTCGTTGTGAATTTCGATGAGGTAATTGGCCACGCCAAACTCCCAATCCTCGTAGGGCGTCCAGTTTAGCTCATTGGCATTGCCTTTTTGCTCCACCGTCAGATAAACGGTTTTGGCTATGCGGCTCACCGGGTTTTGGTAGCCACAGCTGTCCTGTGCAGATACGCGGTAGCTGTAGGGCCGTTTGTGCACATTCACATTCTGATCCCGGAACTTACGCTCCTCAGGCGGGAAGGTGCTCACGATCTGCCAGGGCTCGATGTCCGATCTTCGTTCGAGCAAAATGAGGGTAGTATTTTCCAGCTCATCAAACTCATCCCATTCCACCCGTATATCCTGGTTGTCCTCCACCGTGGCCACCACCATGTCATTGGGTTCTGCGGTTACACCACGGCGGTTGGTAGCTGCCGTCGTATCGCTCCAGGATTCCTCCAGGGGCTGGTAGCCCACCGCCTTGACGCGGTAGGTATAGTCCTCAAAACACTCGGTGGTTTCATCGGCAAACTCGCGTATATTGCCCGGTACAATTCCCAGAAAGTCCACATCAATGGTGTTGTAGTTTTTCACCCGGTACACCTCATAGAGCTCCACGGCATCCCATCCCATGTAGGGGTTCCACGTGAGCTTGATGCGGTCAGTCAGCGGGGTGGCCGTTACTTCCACTGTACAGTGCTGATCGGCCGTCTTGAGATTAGACTCTGTGCCACAGCTGTTTGCTGCCGTAACCTTGTAGCAATAGGAATGCGCACGGGTATCCACTTCGTAGTCGATGTGAATGGTATCCACCAGCGAGAAGGTGGAATCGATGAGTATCCAGGTGCCGGGTACGTCCAGCGACTCGCGGTAAATGTTGTAGCGGGCAAAGTCATTGCCCCCGAAGGGAGCAAAGGCAATTTTCACCTGATGATCATTCACCACACTCACATAATGCATCTCCACCGGTCCTGGCGGCTCATCATACAGGGCATTGATGATGTTCTCCTTCACCACCGTATCCTGGCAGCCCAGGGAATCCGTTACAATCAGACTTACCGTAAACTCGCCCGAAACGGTGTACTGGTGAAGCAGGGTATCGCCCGT
>RFHT01000317.1 GCA_003696835.1 Bacteroidota bacterium | reverse complement strand
TGGGCGTCCAGCTGGTTTCTCGACTGGGTATAATGCAGGCCGTTGTGATCTGCAATGCCGTCATTGTTGTCATCAAAACTGGAGCGCAATCTTCCACCAAATTCTGATCTCCAGTAAATCTGGTCAATATTGAAAACCTCTCCCCCCTGGGAGCCCTGCAGCTGAAAGGACAGGTCAAAATCTTTGTACCTCAGCTGGCTGCTCAGGCCCCAGTAGAAATCTGGAGTATTTTGGCCGATTTTGACCAGGTCTCCCCCTTCTTCTACGGTTCGGGTCCTGTCAATTACGCCATCACCATTTTGATCTACCACATAGTATTCAGAGCTGTTGATGCCAATTGCACGGGTGGGGTCTTTCATAAACTGGGATTCAACCAGGCCGATGGTTTCCAATCCCCACATTTCGCCAATCTCTCCGCCAACGTAGTTTCTGAAAACCGGGCCTCTGCCAGACTGGCCGTAAATGACGCGGGGCAACTCATCCAGCCCGCCCAGATCCGTAATTTCTGAGTTCACAGTGGAAAGGTTGGCATTTACCACCCAGCTGAGGTCTGGGCGGGTAAGCAAATGCGCACCCAGCTCAAACTCCAGGCCAGAGCTTTTCACGTCGCCAGAATTCAGGGCGATGGAAGTGGTACCCAATACTTCAGACACGCTCTGGTTGATGAGTATGTCTTCGATGTTGGAGGTGTAATAATCTACCCCCAGGGAAAAGCGGTTGTCGAGAAAACCCAAATTCACCCCGAAGTTGGTCTCCGTATTGGTTTGCCAGGTCAGATCCGGGTTTGCCACATTTGAAGGGATCAAAAATCCGTTGCCCAGCACCGTTGTTTGAGGATTCAACAGACTGAGGGCATCGTAAGCCCCTAAAAAAGAAGTAGTTCCCAATGACCCCCTGCTGAAGCGCAGTTTGAGGTCGGTCAGCAATTCGGAGTTGTAAAAAGATTCGTTGTGCACATTCCATCCTACCGAAACTGCCGGGAAGGTTTCAAATCTATTATTTGCCCCGAAACGGGAGTCTCCATCTCTTCTGACGGATACCGACAGCAAATAGCGGTTGTCAAAGGCATAGTTCACCCTTCCAAACACGCTTCTTCTTGCGATGGTCTCATTCCGCTCTGTTACGGCGATATCAGCGGGATCCAGCAGGGCGTAGTTTACCGGCAGGCCGTAGGGCACATTGGTCCCACTCAGATTGATCCCTTTGATATAGAAATTTTGAAACTCCAGCCCGGCTACGGCAGAGATGTCATGCCTGCCCAATACTTTGGCAAAATTCAGGGTGGTTTCACTTAGTACCGAAGACCTTTTGGTATCGGTGGTATTCAGGCGGGTTTGATTGGTACGCGCCCTGGAATCAAACTCCAGTCCTCTCCAGAAAAAATCCCGGGAATCTCTGATATCCCCGCCCAGTACGGTTTTGATATTCAGGCCGTCGATGATGTCGAACTGCAAATACGAACTGACGTTGGCAAAATAGGTTTTTTGCCAGCGGTCGGTATTGTCCAGCTTTGCGGCCGGGCCTGCATCTCCTGAGCCGCCAATGCCATTGCCGCTCCTTCCGTAATGCCAGTCGTGCGCAAAATCGCCTGGCTCCAGGGTGTAAATACTGTTATTAAAGGGCGCATCTCCTCCTCGGTACCCATTGTCAAAGGGTTGTAGGCCCAAGGACTGGGCCTGCTGATCCAATTGCTGAACGAAGGCAATAGAGGCGGTTGTATGGTAAATGGGGTGAATGCTGTAGGCCCTGAGCAGGTCCCTCATGTCATGCCCTACGATGTCTCTGTCGCCCATAAATCCATTGATATTGAGCCCGGTCTTGAACCTGTTTCCAATATTGGCATCCAGATTCATACGCGCATTATACCGTTCAAAGCCCTGTGTAATGGCAATACCCTGCGTCTTGAGATACCCCAGCGAAGCAAAGTAACTGACATCTTCGGTGCCCCCGCTGATGCTGAGGTCGTGGTTGGTACTGTACCCGGGCCTGAAAAGCCAGTCTTCAACAGCCACCACATCAGGTGCGCTTTTGTATGCATTAATCTTATAATTCACAAATGCCGGGTCCAGTTCGGAAACATCATAGGTGCCATTGGCAATGCCAGTTTCCAGCTCATTAGCCCATTCTCCGGCCGTCTTGAGTTGTTCAACGTCTCTGACATACCTGCTTGAGGTACTGGCGTAAGCATTGTAGCTGAGGCTGGCTCTACCCGTTTTTCCCTTCTTGGTGGTAACCAGAATAACGCCATTGGCTCCCCTGGAACCATAAATAGCCGCAGAAGCGGCATCTTTCAGCACTTCTATGCTTTCAATATCGTTTGGGTTCACCGTGGCGAGGTTTCCCGAAATAGGATACCCATCCACCACAATCAATGGCTCTGAATCGCCTGTGATAGAAGAAGCCGCTCGCACCTGAATCTTCGGGTCCGCACCGGGAGCCCCGTCCTGGTTTTGAATCAATACCCCTGCCAGCTTACCCGCCAGGGCATCGTCCACGCGGTTGGCCTGGATAGCTGCTACTTCCGTACCCCTTACCTGGGAAATGGCACCTGTATTGTGCGACTTTTTACGGGTACCGTATCCAACTACCACCACTTCATCCAAAGTGCTGATATCGCTAACCAAGGAAACATTCAGCGTATTTTGAGCCCCTATTACCACTTCTTTTGTTTCAAACCCATAGTAGGAAAAAACCAAAATATCACCTTCTTCTGCATCAATCGAAAAAGCGCCATTGGCATCTGTAATCGCGCCAATCTTTTTGCCCTTTACGATGATACTTACCCCCGCAAGCGGAGTTCCATCGTCATCTGTGACGGTTCCTGTAATGGGTTTGAGCACTTCGGCTGTGACGGAAGTGGAAGCATAAACCCGTGCTTCAAGCTTAAAAGCCAAAACTGTAAGCAGAAGGAAAATAGTAAGTCCTACTATTTTCGTATCAAATAAATAGTATTTCATAAGGAAATGATTACTGGTGTAATAAAAAAGTTAGTGCCCTTTCGGGATCGTATAATTTTTCAACAACTGTGATTTGAACTTGCAGTATGTGAGCAACTTAAATCAGTTTAGATCAAGTCAGATCGAATTCCATATTCCAGACAAGTATGGCCGTTACTTAGGGGAATCATGGCTGTGAGCATGTCATTCGGAAACTACAAAATGGGTTGGCATGCTAATGCCAATCCATCAATTTTAGTCGGTGTTTTGTTTCATTTTTGGGGTATTAGAGGGTTAGAAATTATGGTGAATAAATGCCGTGTATCTATACAAGTGCTCACGATACCCCATTGGCACCGGAAACATGAGGAAAGCCAGTCTGGCTAAACTCCTGCACATCTTTCAGATGGATTTGCATAGCTTTTCTTACTCCCTGAACATTCTGCTCAATGATAAATTGAAAAATTTGCTGATGCTCTTCTACGGCTTTATGGATCCCCTCATTCTTGCAAACCTCCAGGGCCGCATAACTTTTCAGAATATCAGGCGTGATAATCAGCATAAGGGATTTTAATACCTTGTTTTTGCTTGCCTCGGCAATCTTCAAATGAAAGAATAAGTCCTCCTCTACAGCTGTAGCCCCTTCTGCCACTTTTCTCTCATAGGCTTCCAAAGTTTTTTGGATGGCTGATAGATCTGCTTCTGTCCTCCTTTGGGCAGCAAAAGCTGCCCCATTAATTTCCAGTATGATCCTCGTTTCCACCAAAGAGCGAAAATCTGCCCCCTCCAAACCCAATACATCCGATAGGAGGCCTTGAAGCGCGTTAATGCCCAAGCCGGAAATAAATGTTCCAGATTGGGGGAATGTTTTCAGTATTCCGTAAAATTCAAGCTTCCTGATGGCATCTCGCACATGCGACCTGCCAACACCAAATTTTTCTGCCAGTTTTCTCTCAGAGGGTAATTTATCGCCGGGATTTAGCTGACCAGAGGTGATCAGGCTTCTGATTTGCTGGATGATAATATCAGCTGGGTCCGTGACTTTTATTTGGTTAAAATTCTCCAGCATGTTGAGTAGGTTTGGACTAAAATTGGTCAACCACAATTTGGTCAACCAATTAATTGGTTGACCAAATAAAAAAAAAATTGTTGGGTAATCCAAAATTTTCTATTGGTTTTTTGGCAAATGCACCTCTGGGGCCATCTAAGAAGGAATTTCTCTTGCATCACTCAGTTGGGCAGCATCGCTTCAAGCTTGTGTTCCAACAAGTTGAGTCGATGAGGACCCATCCCTTTTGCGCCAGGCGCAAAAGGGATAGGTGGGGTGCATACCTTCATCCAAACTTTGGCCCGGCCGGCCTACGGCAAGCCCAGCTGCTCCCCCGTCATTTCCCATCTGCCCAGGGAAATGGGGATGTTGCCTATGGCGTTGAGCTGGTCGAAAAAGTCTTTGAGGCGAAATTCTTCGCCGGCCAGCTCCTTTTTTCGGGCAAAGGCTGCCAGGGTTTCTTCCAGCAAGTACTTGCCCGTGATGTAGCTGGTGCCATATCCTGGCTGGCGCAGGTAGAGGTGCTGCTCAAATAGGAGGAGTTCCTTTTCGGTTTTCATCCAGCCGCGGGGCGTCCACTCGGCGTGTATGCCTCCGGCAGCTTCCATGCTCATTTGGTTGGCGTGGGCATAGAGGGAGCCCAGCCCCCGTGCTGCCCGCTGGGCAATCATGATATAGACGATTTCGCGCACGCGGGGGGCGTCGTCGTAGAGTCCGGCCTGCATAAACATTTCCTCTACGGCCGTGGCGGTGCCTTCATTGCGGGAGTCGAAGATGTTGTACAGCAGAGGGCCGCGGCGAATTTCGCTGGGGTGGGGTTCGGTATCCATGCGGGCCAGCTCAAACCAGTGGTAAAAGTGGGAGTAGAGCGGGCGTGGGTCATAGTGGGCGCCTATCCAGAAGAAGTTGCGGCGCTGCTGTGGCACATAGGCACCCAGGTGCTGCCGCAGGGCCGGCTCAAAGTAATCTTTGACCGTGAGGATTTCCTGCTGCTGGAGGAAGCGCATCAGGCTTTGCGCCGACTGCTCGGCCAGGGCGGCGTAGGCCTGGGGCGAATCAGCCGCCTGCAGAGGCGGCAGGTGGCGGTTGCGGTGCTCTTCCAGCTTGAGAGAGGCCCAGGCGCGGGCGAGCTCGCGTTTGAGGATCATCACCTCCTCCTCCCAACTCAGGGGCAGCAGGTGCACATTGCGCTGGTACCAGCTGTAGTGCTCCTTTCCGATGCCGGAGGGGCCATTTTTTTTGGGGGCTTCGGCCTCCAGCCAGGCCGCCAGCTCATCAGTGGAGGCCCTGGCCGCCTGCAGGGCGGCGCTCAGTTGGGGGTCCTCCCCTACCCCCGGCCATTGCAGAATTTCTTGCAGGTTTTGGCTTTGCCTGCGTATATCGCGTATGCCGGCTACCCACAGCTCGCGGGCATTGCCGGTGAGGTTGAGGGTGGCCTGCTCATTCAGGGGAGGAATGACGCTGAGGTCGTCCAGCAGGCGGGCCCTGGCGCTATCGCTGAGGGGAAAGCTGTAGGTCCATATTTCGGTGGTGTGGTGGTGGGTAGGGCCCTCGTGGGCCGGTACATCGCTGCGGGCCATCCACAGCGATTTGTAAAAGGCCGGGTCCCGCGCCCAGGGTTTGAGCACGCGCAGGTTGAAATCATAGCCGTTCATTTCGGCCCATACCAGCTGCCAGTCCACGCGCTGGGGCACCGTCCAGCCGGTGGTGTCCATGGCCAGCAAACGGGCTTGCAGCTGCCTGAAGGCGGGCTGCCGCCGGGCGAAGGTTTCGGCTGTGTAGTCGGGAGCACCTGCCCGCATGGGCGGCCGTTCAAATGCCCGCCATTCGCGAAAAAGGCTGAGCAGGTCCTGGTAGTTGGCAGGGGTGGAAGCAGCGGGAGCTTCCCCACGGGGACTACAACTGTACAGGACGATGAGGATCAAAAGCAGGGGAAGTTTATTCATCTGATGGTGATTTTTTCGATATGGCCCAAATCGGCCGCCACCTGGCTAAAGGAACTGAAAAAGGAGCCGTAAATTTTTTCCGTCCTGGACAAACAATACAAATCCAACACCGCATCTTTGATGGCTCCGCTCTTGTTCCGGTCATAGCTTGCCACTTCGTTGGTGATGATCTTGTCGCCAAATAACTCGATCAGCCTTTGCTTGGTCGCTTCGCTGTCCGAACACAGAAAAAAGGTGCTGTCGGGCTCCTGCTGCAGGGTCACCTCCAGCGAACGCACTATTTTTTCATCCGTACTCACCTGTATGGACCGCTGGTTGTCGGTACGCCTGATGTGCAGCCCAATGGTGTGGTGAAAAGCCTCCACTTTGGCCTTTATTTTTTCCTCAATATCGCTTACAGGCTGCAAATACGTATAGGAATGTTCATCGGTATCACAAAGGCGGTAGCAGCTTTCCAGCATGAGCGGGCTGTGCATATTTTTTAACACACTGGAAAGCACCGGCTCAATTTTTTGATAAAAAAGCTGATCAATCTCCCGCATTCTCAGCTTGTGTTTCAAGTGCTCTGAAGAAGCATACACATTAGCAAAAAAAGCATTGGAGATGTAGGCCTCTATCCTGGTTTTGAGCACCTTAATGCCCAGACGAGGAAGCCTGATGACCCGCTGCCTGGGCAAAAACTGGTAGCCATTGATATTGATGATCTCTATTTGTGTTTTTCCCTTGTAGGTCAGGGTAAAAATATCGTGGAAATTACAATTCAGGCTGGAATCATTCAACCAGATAATGGACAGGTCTCTTCCATAGCGGTCGCAAAGAGAAATGGCAGAATCAATGGCTCGTATTCTGTTGCACAAGCCACCCACGGGAATTAAATAAATCATAATGTCGTTTGATCCATGATGTGTGTCTTACAGAATTGAGGACACAGGCATATTTCCATGTCCTCAATCATAAACCCTGTAAACTTTGTTAACAATTTTTAGCTTAAACACTAATAGCTCATAAAGTTGAAAAAAAATATCTGTTGAATATCTAACAACAAAAATAAAGATTTTTTATTGAATTCCTATCAAAAAGAATGCCTGACTTAAGGAATTAATACCACATTTCCCCTTTTGTGGCCGGTATCCACATATCGGTGGGCGGCCGCGGCCTGCTCCAGGGGGTATCGCCTGCCGATAACGGTTTTGAGTTTGCCCACATCTATGAGGTGGGTGAGGGTAGCCAGCATGCCTCTCAGCTTTTGTGGAGGCAACATACCCGTGGCGGAAAACAGGGCCTTTTTGCTGCCCCGGAGGGAGGAGGTGAGCATATTGAGCAGCAGGCCTGCCCCCAGCACCGGGCAGAGGTAGCGGCCTCCGGCTTTAAGGGCGGCTTTGGCCTGCGAAAAGGAACTTTTGGCCACGGTGTCGAAAATCAGGTCGTACTGCTGCTCGTGCTGGGTAAAATGGGTGCGGGTATAATCCAGCACGGCGTCTGCTCCCAGCCTTTGCACCAGGCCCAGGTTGGCAGGGCCGCATACGGCTGCGACGGTGGCTCCGTAGTATTTGGCCAGTTGAATGGCTGCCGTGCCCAGGCTGCCCGAAGCCCCGATGATGAGCAGCTGCTGCCCGGCCTGTATGTTGCCCAGCTCTTTTAAGAAATTCAGAGCGGTAAGGGCACCGTCGCACAGGGGGGCGGCTTCCTCATAGCTCATACCGGCGGGAATGGGGGCCAGCACACCCGTTTCGGACACGCACAGGTATTCGGCATTGGCACCAAACTGCAAGCCCGTTTCGCCAAACACCCGCTGGCCGGGCCGAAACTGCTGCACGCCCTGGCCCACAGCGATCACGTCGCCGGCAAAGCCCGTTCCGCTGATGTGGTTCCGGGGTTTGAGCAGGCCCAGAAACAGCCGGCTGATCCAGGGTTGGGCCCGCCGCATCATGCTGTCGGCTGCTGTTACGGCAGAGGCTGCTACTTTGATGAGCACTTCGCCCCGGCCCGGCCGGGGCAGGGGGATGCTTTGCAGTTGCAGATGGTCGGGTGAGCCGTAGCGCCTTATGCTGATAGCTTTCATGCGGGCAGGCAGCTCCACGGGCTGCTGCCGGGTGTGCAAGTTGTTGATGGGTAAATTCATGTGAAATGTGTTTTTATTGAAAAAAGACCAGACACCGCTCGTTCGTTGTTGATCCATGCACCAAAATTAGGCACTGCCCCTGTCCCGGTCGTTCCACTTTGTAAATCCGAACCTCATCGAAGGCCTGGCCTTAGCAGACACCCCGCCCACGCCAGTTTGCAACTGGGGTGGGCAACATAAAGGGAAGGGGCATCACACGGGTGGCGCTGCACTGAATAGCTATATGGTTATTCTGTTTTTTTCTGTATCTTTAGCCAGGCTATTTAAATTCTTAAGTAAATATGGCTTCAGTGGAAATAAAAACAACGGTGACGTTTCAGGATTTACTGAAAGGAGTAGAAAAGCTAGAATTGAACGAGCTAGAAGAATTTCTTCAAAAAGTATTAAAGCTCAGAGCCAGGAAGGTTGCTCCAAGTTTATCGGAAAAAGAAACCGTGCTATTAACCAATATCAACCGGGAAATTCCTCCTCACCTAAGCAAGCGATTTAAAGAGCTGGACAAAAAAAGGCAAGATGAGGCACTGAGTAAGGAAGAGCAAGAGGAACTAACAACTGTTCTGGAGCAAATAGAGGGCATCAATGTTGAGCGCATTCAGGCTTTGGCAGAGCTGGCCCATATTCGTCAATGCACACTCAGGGAACTGGTACAGCAATTGGGGATTCAACCGACATAACATTGTGGCTAAAAAAAGGTTATCCCGAAGAATAAGAGATTTTGTAAAAGAGCGGGCTCATGGCTACTGTGAGTATTGTGGTCATCCTGAGATTTATGCTAATCAATTTTACTCTATTGAACACATTATTCCATTAAGTAAAAATGGAACAAATGAGCTAGATAATCTTGCATATTCCTGCCAACCGTGCAATGGACATAAATATAATAAAACCCGTGTACTTGATCCTGTTAGCGGGCAAATTGTACCCTTATTTAATCCCAGAAAGCATTCTTGGACTGCACACTTCTGTTGGAGCGAAGATTATTTAAACATAGAAGGGATTTCAGCTACCGGCCGCGCTACCGTAAAAGCCCTTGAGTTAAACAGAAAAAACCTGGTCAATCTCCGTAGAATTCTGTTCTCTTTTGGCGAGCACCCGCCCCAACACTTGTAAACAAGCGACCTATTCCCCCCAATCATCGCTTCTCATTCTTCAGCTGCTGCCAGTAAGCCTTGGGGGTCATGCCCATTTTTTTCTTGAAATAGGTATTAAACACAGTTTTGGAGTTGAAGCCGCTTTGGTAGGCCAGGGCCAGCAGGGTAAGTTGCCGGGCCTGAGGTTCTCTCAGCAGCTTGTTGAAAGTTTGCAGGCGACGGGAGTTGACAAATTCGGCAAAATTCTGGCCGAAGCCTTCGTTGAGCAACTGGGAGAGGTAGTTGGGGGGCAGGTGCAGCATGGCAGCCAGTGTTCGCAGGCTCAGCTGGGGGTCGAGCTGGGGCTGCTGATCTTCCATGAGCCTGAGCAGGCGGGTTTTGTGCTGTTCGAGCTCATCGGGGCTGAAGAGAGCCTGCCTGTATTTGCGGGGCGTAAGCTCCAGGGAAGTGTCCTGGCCCAGTACCTGCTGCATCAGCTGTCCAAAACGCGGCAGCTCATGCAGGGGTCTGAGCAAAGGCTCTACAAAGAGGTACACCATCATGGGCAGGCGGTAGGCCAGCCCCTGCTCCGCCAGCTCCAGGGCCTGCTCGTATTGTCCCTGTATGGCCCTGCAGGCAATGAGCATATTCAGGGCCCGCTCCACCAGGTCACTTTGCAGGGCGGCCTGCAACTTTTCGAGGCCCGCCTGGGCCTTTTCAGTCTCTCCCAGTGCAATCAGGGCCAGGGTAGTGCCCCCCGTTTTGACCAGGTCGCCCTCGTCCTCGGGCAAAGCCCGGAAAAATTCCAGGGCTTGGCCAGGCTGCCCGCTCAACACCAGGGCCTGCCCCAGGTAAATGGTAGAGGCCATAAAGCTGGGCTTCAGCTCCAGGCTCCTGCGAAAACTGGCTATGGCTTGCTCGTATTGTTCCTGCACATAAGCGATATAGCCTTTCAAATGGTAGTTGATGTTGGCGAAGGGGTCCAGTTCCAGGGCTGTGCCGATGTACTGCCCGGCAGCCTCAAACTTCCCCTCGGCCACCAGTATGGAGGCCATGGACTGGTAATACTCTACGGTGGGCCGTATTTCAAAGGATTTGTTCAAATGGCGGTAGGCAGCGGCAAAGTCCCATTCCTGCAAAAAACTGATATAGGCCAGGTGCTGCTGGCTTTCGGGCAGCTCAGGGGCCAGCTCAATGGCCTGCTCGAGGTGGGGCTGGCCCAGGGCAAAGGCTTCGGCAGCCGGCTGCAGGCCAATGGTGCCCAGCAGGGTGTAGCCCAGGTGTATGCCCAGGTGGGCCAGGGCAAAGCGGGGATGGGTGCGCAGTATGTCCCGCAGAATGGCCATGCCGGTGTCCAGGTCGGTTTTGGTCATCTTCAGCAGGTGGTAGCGGCTTTTGAGGTAGCGCTTGTAGGTTTCCACCGGCACCTGGGGCGCCTCTACCAGGTGCTCGTCTATTTCGAGGTGGCCCACATGCTCCCGCAGCTTGTCGGCGATGAGCAGGCTGATCTCGTCCTGAACGGCAAACACATCTTCCAGCGACCGGTCGAAGGTTTCGGACCAGAAGTGGTAATCGTCTTCCACATCTACCAGCTGGGCCGTGATGCGCATGCGCTTGCCCCACAGGCGGATGCTGCCCTCCAGGATGGTGGACACATTCAGTTCGCGTCCGATTTGGCGAAGGGGCAGCTTTTTGTCTTTGAAAAAAAAGGAAGAGGTACGGGAGGTGACCTTCAGGTGCCGGATGCGCGAAAGGGCATTGATGATCTCCTCGGTCATGCCATCGCAAAAGTATTCGTTTTCGGCCTGTCGGCTCATGTTTACAAAGGGCAGCACCGCCACCGACTTGGCGGCCACCTGCCGCCTGCCCCCCAGCTCGGCAGGCGCAGGCAGCCGAACGCCCGCTGCACTCACAGCATACACTTCTACGGGCCGTACGATGTTTTTCAGCTCAAAATGTCCCATGGAGCGGGTGGTGATGGCCGGGTGGTTGAGCAATTCCTCATTGAGCTTGGCCGAAATCAAAATACTCCCTGCTACACCCAGACTTTCAATGCGGGCCGCCACATTGACCCCGTCGCCATAAATTTCGGTTCCGTCATATACGATGTCGCCGCTGTGCAGGCCCATGCGCAGGGGAATGGGGTCGGCC
>RFHT01000316.1 GCA_003696835.1 Bacteroidota bacterium | reverse complement strand
TATGCGGGCAGTTGCCCCCACTTGCCTGCCCGGCGGCTGGCGTCGCCAGCTTTCCCACTCTGTATCTCTCAGGCTAAAGAGCAGTTCGACTTCTGTGCTACTGTGCAGGACCGGGGGCAATTCATCATACGCAATGGTGGCAGCGCCCGCCAGGGCAGCCAGGCTGCCCTCATCCCGCTCCTGAATATAATGCCCATGTACAAACACCAGCAGCCGGCCCTGCTGGCGGGCATTGCGCACGTATTGCATGATCCACTTCATTTTGTCAGAGACCGGCGCTTCAACCGTTTCCCGCGTGTCCTGCAGCACATATCGCTGGTAGTAGCGCGTGCTGCTGTGCAGCAGTGCGTACAGGCAGGCCACAAGCAGAAAGCCCATCATGCCCCGGCGCAGCCATAGTGGCAGTGCCGGCTGGGCCGGCACCAGCCAGCCCAGCATGAGCAAACCCGGTAAAAGCGGGGCATAGTAGCGGGTTTCCATCACATAGGTCCACAGGCGCTGTCCGTCGTGCAGCTCCGGCGGATGCAGCAGGGAGAGCCCTCCCAGCAGTGCTAGCACGCCCAGCAGGCTGCCACCAAAGAGCAGAGCAGCCAGCTGGTGTACAGGCCTGCGGGGCGAAGGCAGTTGCATACAGGCGCGCAGCGCCGCCAGGCAGGCCAGCAGAACGAAAGCCGAGGTGAGCAAAACCACCGCATGAAGGGCCCATTCCCAGCGGGCCAGCTGGGGCAGTTTGTGCAGCAGGCCCTCAGCACTGAAGTAGGCAAAGGCCTTAAGGGGAAATGCATCCCATTTCCACCAGTTGGAAAGGTACACCTGCCCGGGCCATTGCAAAATGGCCCGGCCTGTTTCCACGGCCTCAGCTCCAGGCAGCAGCAGGAGCAGCAGCAAGGCGGTAACCCCCAGGGCAAGGCCTGCGGCCGTGGCCGCAGGCCACAAGCTGAGCTGTTGGCTGCGCCGGGCATGCCACAGCCACAGCAGCAGGCACATCCACATCAGGGGCAGGTAGGCATAGCGCATCAGGGCCGCCAGGCTCAGCAGCAGCAGGGCCAGGGCAGGCATGGCCCTGCCGCTCCCCAGCTGTGTTCGCAGCAAAAAGTACATGCCAAACAGCCAGCAGGCCAGGGCCAGCTCGTCGCTGCTGCCGGTGTAGTAAAAAGGTGTAAAGGAAATGGCCAGAAACAAAAAAAAAGCCCGGTATGCTCCCGCAGCCTGCGGAGCCAGCAGCCGCCAGTGCAGGTGCAAGCCCCAAAAGATAAGCCCCAGCACCAGCATGCCCAGCAGTTTGTCGGCCAGCAACCAGTCGCCACTCAGGAGATAAAAAGGCAGTACGGCCAGGGAATAGCCCGGCGGCCAGGCACGCACGCCCTTATACACCCGCCGGGAAAGGTCCTGCGGGTCGGCATGAACCGTGCTCAGCCCATGTCCCTGCAGCAGCTGGCTGGCAGCCAGCAGCTGGGTATTGCGGTCGCTGCCCGCGTAGCTAAAAAAGGTGTGATGCAGCAACAACTGAGCTGCCAGGGCCACAAAGAAACAGGCATAGCCCAGCCGGCCGGCAGCAAATTTGTGCTCAACGATTGCCAAAATCGCTTTTTCGCTTGAAGGATTGATTGTAGGTTTTGATGGAGCGGTAAATGCTGGTGGCCAGGTACTGCTGTCCGGCTTCGGAGGCCAGGAATTTTTCCTCTTCAGCATTGGAAATAAAACCCACTTCGGTGAGAATGGCTGGCATGCCCGATAAATACAGCACCACAAAGGGGCCCTGCTTCACGCCCCGGTCTATGCGCCCGCCATACTCGCGGTACTCACCCTGCAGTTGTTCGGCCAGAAAGGTACTTTCCTCCCGAAAGGCGTCTTTGAGCAGCTTAAAATAAATATGGCCTTCAGGCGAGCGGGGGTCAAAGCCGCCGTACAGTTCCTGATGATCGTCTTCAAACAATATGGCCTCATTTTCGGCCACAATGGTTTTGTCGTCTTCCTGCCCCTTGTTGAAGCCCATCACATAGGTTTCGGTGCCGAAGGTTTCGTGGTTTTCCGAGGCGTTGAGGTGGATGCTCACAAAAAAATCGCCTGCCCGGTCCTGGGCCATGCGTGCGCGCCGGTACAGGGGAACAAAGTGGTCGGTTTCGCGGGTGAGCTCTACCTTGATTCCGGGAAGTTGCTCCTGCATGATGGCCTTTAGCTTGAGGGCGACCTTCAGGGCAAGGTGCTTTTCATAGTGGCGCCTTCCCACCGCTCCGGGGTCTTTGCCTCCGTGGCCTGCATCTATGATGAGGGTCTTAATCGGGCCTTCCGAAGGCTCAACAGGTCGAAGAAAGCAGGAGTGGTTGATCAGTCCCAGCAGGCATAACAACCAGCCCGTCCAGAAACTGCTTTTGACAAAGCACTTCATAGGGTAAAGATGGCCTTTCAAAGGTGGATATTCAAGTTTTTTTCCCAATGATACAACCAATTAGATACTTTGCGTAACTTTAAGCCGTTTTTCCAGCATTTTGCATGCAGCCAATTTAGGAATATTATTGAAAAAAAGCCTATATATCCTGTTCATTCCTTTCATCTGCCTGGGTAGTTGGCTCAGGGCCCAGCAGGTGCCTGCCTATTCTCCCCAGGCCGACAGCGCCCAGCATGCCCTGCCCGACAGCCTGGCCGGTGACAGCATTGTTCAAATCGACCCCAAGCAGGCTCTGATCGATTCGCTGAAGGCGCAGAGTGACCTCAAAAGCCTGGTTACTTACTCTGCTTCCGATTCTATTATTTTTGACATGGACTCCAACATGCTCTACCTCTACGGCAATGTGAGCATACAGTACGAGACCACCAGCCTGCAGGCTGCACGCGTGCGCATCGACTGGGAAAACGAGACCATGTACGCCACGGGGGTGGAAGACGAGCAGGGCAATTTGGTAGGCACGCCGGTTTTTACTGAAAAAGAGCAAACCTACCAGGCCCGGGAGCTCACCTACAACTTTCGCACCCAAAAGGGCCTGGTAAAAGGTGCCCGCATGAACGAGCAGGACGGCTTTATCCTGGCTGAGGTTGCCAAGCGCCTTCCCGACGGCACCTTCAACGCCAAAGGCGGCCGTTTTACTACCTGCGACCTCGAAGACCCCCACTTTTACATACAGTCGAAAAAAATCAAGGTATTGCCCAACGACCAGATCATCAGCGGGCCGCTGAGCATGGTCATTGCAGACTTTCCCCTGCCCATCATCATTCCC
Organism: Bacteroidota bacterium; assembly: GCA_003696835.1. Lineage (GTDB taxonomy): Bacteria > Bacteroidota > Bacteroidia > J057 > J057 > J057. The sequence goes on along the minus strand of RFHT01000316.1, from coordinate 14,351 downwards.
TTTGGCTTTATTCCCAAAATGGAGCAGGATAAACGCCGCAGCGGCATTGTCTTTCCCCAGTACGGTGACTCCCCCGAACGGGGGTTTTTTCTCAGAAACCTGGGCTTTTACACCCCCATAGGGGAAAACTTTGATCTACTCATTGACGGCGACATCTATACCCGCGGGGGCTGGCGCATAGGCGCGCGCTCCAGCTACCGCAAGCGTTACAAGTACAATGGAAGCTTTAGCCTGGAGTATGGCTTTAGAAAATTTGGTGAAAAGACCGACCCCGACGCCAGCCGCACCACCAGTTGGCGCGTCGGCTGGAACCACAGCCACCCCATTGACCCCCAAACGCGCTTCAGCGCCAGCGTAAACATTTCCAGCTCCAACACCATACGCGAGCTCAGCTTCAACCAAAATGATTTTTATACCAATAATGTCAGTTCCTCCATCAGCCTGCAAAAGACCTTTGCCAACTCGCCCTTCAGCCTGAACATGACCATCAGCCACCGGCAGGATATGAACAAGTCCACCATGAACATGGACCTGCCCACGCTCAACCTCAGCATGCGGCGGCTCACCCCTTTTCAGCACGTGAGCAACAAAAAAAGTATGGAGTGGCTCACCCGCATGGGGGTTACCTACAACATGCAGGGAGCCCAGCGGCTGCAAACCATTCCCGACAGCCTGTTCATCCCCATTTTGTTTCGCACCCGCGACTCGGTGGACCTCTACCTCACCGACACCACCTTCAACCGGCGCTCGGTCAGCTCTTTTTACGACATCGGCCTGCGCCACAATGCCTCGGCATCTACCAGCATCAAGCTGCTTAAATACATCAACATTTCTCCCAGCTTTACCTATGCGGGTTACAACTATTTTGAATCGGAAAAGAAAACCTTCAACCCCCAGACCAACCAGATAGAAACCCGCGTGGTGCCCGGTTTTTCCTTTTTGCACCAGTTTAGTACCTCGGTGAGTGCCAATACCAACTTCTACGGCATCTATCAGTTTCTGGGAAAACGGCAGTTTGCCATCCGCCAGCGCATTTCGCCCAGCATATCCTACAACCTCAAGCCCGACTTCTCCGACCCCAAGTGGGGCTATTACGACGAGGTGCAGAAGGACAGCCTGGGCAATACCCTGCTGTACAACCGCTACCAAACGGGCATTTACGGCTCGCCTTCCCGGGGAGAATCTCAGTCTATCGGCTTCAGCCTGACCAATGTGTTTGAGATGAAGTACCGCAAAAAGGAAAGCTTTGACCCCGACTTTGACCCCAAGGAGGACAAATTTGTGCGTGGCCGCCTGCTGGACAACCTCAGCATGAGCACCTCCTACAACTTTGCTGCCGACAGCTTCCGGCTGGCGCCCTTCCGCTTCAGTGCCCGCACCCAGCTGCTCAACAACAAGATCAACCTCAATGCTGGGGCCAGCATGGATCCTTATTCGGTGGTATTCGATGGAGAAGGAGGGGCCAGGCGCATCGATAAGCTCGCCCTGGCACGCGATGGGAAGCTGGGCCGCCTCACCAATGCGCAGGTCAGCATCTCCACTTCATTTCGCTCCGAGCAGATCCGAAGTAAAAAGAAGTCGGAAGAATTTGACGAAAACGAATTTCAGCGCATACAAAACAGCCTGGAAAATTACGTGGACTTCGACATTCCCTGGTCGTTCAGCTTCAGCTATAACTTTTCCTACAGTAAGTTCAGTCCGGCCAGCGATGCCAATATTACCCAGACGCTGCGCTTCAACGGCGATTTCAACTTTACTCCCAAATGGAAAATTGCCTTTACCTCGGGCTACGATTTCCGGCGCAAAGACATTTCCCAAACCAATGTTTCTATTTTCCGGGACCTGCACTGCTGGCAGATGTCCTTTTCCTGGGTACCCTTTGGGCAATTGCGTTCCTACGTACTCACCATCAGTGTGAAGAGTCCCACCCTGCGCGACCTGCGGCTCAACAAACGCGACCAGTGGCAGGACCGTCGCCTGTTCTGATCAGGTTTTGCGCTTTTTCTTTCTGGCTGCGGGAAAGAGGATGTTGTTCAGTATGAGGCGGTAGCCCGGCGAGTTGGGGTGCAGGTTGAGGTCGGTGGGCTCCTCGCCCACGTAGTGGCGGTAGTCCTCGGGGTCGTGCCCGCCGTAATAGGTCCACATACCCTTTTCGTAATTGCCGTGTATGTAGCGGGCCTCTTTGTAGGACTTGAGCTCGCCCATCACCAGCACTTCGGGTTTGAGCAGCTGCCGCTTGAAGGCGGTGGTCTGGCCCATAAAGCCCTTGATGGTACGGGTGTGGTTTTGGGTGAGCATGCTGGGTACGGGATCCCATTTGGCCGAAAACTCAAACAAGGTAAAATAGTCCATGTGCTCGGGTACCCGGCGGCCCACGTTGGCGTCTATGTTGGAAAACTCGTACTGAAAGGGGTTCATGATGAGCTGAAAGTTCTGGAAGGCCAGCGTCTTGCTGTAGTCCAGCTTGTCCTGCGCGTGGGGGTCGGCGGGGTCGCCGTCGTACATGTGTTCGCAAATATCGGTTCCCTCAGCGGCCAGGGCGATGTCATAGGTATCGGTGGCGGAGCACATGGCAAAGAGAAAGCCGCCTTCACTGAGGTATTGCTTAATGGTCTTGGCCACAGCCAGCTTCATCTGGCTCACTTTGGAAAAGCCGTATATCTTGGCGGTAGCTTCCTGCGATTTCACCTCGTCCTTGTACCAGCTCATGTTGTGGTAGGAGGCGTAAAACTTGCCGTACTGGCCCGTAAAATCCTCGTGGTGCAGGTGCAGCCAGTCGTATTCGGAGAGCTTGCCGTCCAGTACCTCGGCATCGTACACCACGTCGTAGGGGATTTCGGCATAGGTCAGGGCCAGGGTCACGGCGTCGTCCCAGGGTTGTTTGTTTTTGGGGGAATAAACCGCAATTTTGGGGGCCTTCTCCAGTTTTACGGCATCCATGTTCACGTCGTCGGCCGTGACGTAGGCCAGTATCTCGGTGGATTTGCCGTCGGAAATGCGCTCGTACTTGATGCCGCGTATTTGCAGCTCCTGCTCAAAGGCAGGCACATAGCGCATCATAAAGCTGCCCCCCCGGTAATTGAGCAGCCATTCCACATCTACCTGGTGCTCAAGCACCCAGTAAGCCACACCATAAGCTTTGAGGTGGTTGCTTTGGCTGTAGTCCATGGGAACAAGCAGGTAATCGGCACGTAAACAAAAGGGGCTAATCAGGGCAAGTAAAAACAGGAACTTTTTCATAAAATATTTATCGCTTTTTCCTTTTCGATATAACGTGACTTTAGGATTAATGGTTATGTGTTTGTTACATTTGCAATTATAAAAGCTGTCTATGAACCTCGTCCAGTTTGTCATAGAAGGAATCGGATTTGCCATTAAAGCCATTCAGAGCAACCGCACGCGGGCCTTTCTGACCATGCTGGGAGTGGCCACGGGCATTTTTGCCATCACCAGCATACTGGCTATGGTCAATTCACTCAAGACCTCCATTACCGAAAACCTCTCGGCACTGGGCAATACCACCCTCTTTATCCACAACTGGCCCTGGGCCGACAACCACGACGACTGGTACAAGTACTTCAACCGGCCCAAAGTGAGCTTCAGGGAATATGAACGGCTGAAACTCCAGCTGCCACCCGAAAAAATCGAAGCCATTTTTTTCCAGGCGACGGTGGCCAACCAAACCGCCCGTGCCTACGGCAGAAGCATCAGTGGCATCACTGTGGCGGCTTCTACTCCGGGAGTGAGTGTGGTGAATGATTTCAACTTCTCCCAGGGCCGCTTTTTTTCCGATATTGAGTTCAATATGAGTGCGCCGGTGTGCATAGTGGGCCACACTGTAGCCGAAAACCTCTTTCCCAACGAGCCGGCTGTGGGCAAATACATCCGCATCAAAAACAAACGTTTGCGCATTGTGGGGGTACTGGAAAAAGTGGGCAGCTCGCTCTTCGGCATGAGTGGCGAAGACGAAATGGTGTTCATCCCCTATGCCCTGGCCCCGCGGCTGTTCAACCTCAGCCGCAGGTTTGTGGATAAGCTCATTGTGGTGAAAGTGGCCAATTACGAGGACCTCGAATACATTGAAAATGAAATCAGGGGCATTATACGCGCCGCCAGGGGACTGAAACCGGCGGCAGAAGATACCTTTTCCATCAACAAGCAGGAGTCGGTTATTCAGCAAATCGATCAGGTGTTTGGCTTTCTGGAAAAGGGCGGCTGGGCCATCAGCATCTTCTCCATCCTCATCGGGGGCTTCAGCATTGGGCTGATCATGTACATATCAGTGCGTGAGCGCACCAACGAAATAGGCATACAGAAAGCCCTGGGGGCCACGCGCTCCTTCATCCTGTATCAGTTTTTGGTAGAGGCTCTGCTGATCTGTTTGCTGGGCGGTGCCCTGGGGCTGATGGGGGTGTATGGGCTCACCTCTGCCATACAGTACCTTATTGAGCGGGCCGATGTGTCCATGGAGGTGGCCATACGCAGCCGCGAAATTTTTGTGGGGCTGGGCTTGTCGGCCGGTGTAGGCATACTCTCGGGCTTTGCCCCGGCCCTCATTGCGGCACTCATCGACCCGGTGGTGGCCATACGCCATAGTTAAAACCCTGGCGCCTTTGCCTGAGCAGTATGAATGCAGATATTTTTCATCATTGAACCCCATATAAAGTCTAATTTTTCGTTAAATGAGAGTTATTGAGCACCTCAGCACTTGCAAAAACCCAACTGTCAGCATAGAGATTATTCCTCCCAAAAGAGGCGGGAGCATTCAGAAACTCAAACAAGCCATTGAGTCTATCCTGCCCTTTGACCCACCCTTTATAGACGTGACCAGCCATGCGGCCGAAGCCGTATGGGAAGAAATGCCCGACGGCAGCTATAAGCGAAAGGTGAAGCGCAAAAGCCCCGGCACCTTTGGCCTGTGCGCCATGATCAAGTACAAATACAACCTCGAGCCGGTGCCCCATCTGCTGTGCAGCGGCTTTACCCGGGAGGAAACCGAAGATGCCCTGATCGAACTCAACTACCTGGGCATAGAAAATGTGCTGGCCATACGCGGCGACAAACAAAACCCCCGCCCCATTCCCCAGGACCGCTCGATAAATAACTTCGCAGTGGACCTGGTGCAGCAGATCGCCAACATGAACCGGGGCATCTACATAGACGACCTCATCGATGCCGACAAGAGCAACTTCTGCATAGGCGTAGCCTGCTACCCCGAAAAGCACTTTGAATCGCCCAACCTCACCTACGACCTCAACATCCTCAAACAAAAAGTAGAGGCCGGCGCCCACTATGCGGTATCACAGATGTTTTTCGACAGCCAGAAGTTTATCGACTTCGTACAGGCAGCCCGGCAGGCTGGCATCGACATCCCCATTGTGCCCGGCATGAAGATCCTCACCTCCAAGCGGCAGCTCAACGTGCTGCCCTCCATTTTTCACGTGGACATACCCGAGGAACTCACCGACCGCATGCTGGCCACCAAAACCCGTAAGGAAGCCATTGAGGTGGGCGTAGAATGGGCCTTCAGGCAGTCCATACAGCTGCTCGAAGCCGGCTTTCCCTACCTGCATTTTTACATCATGCAAAATACCACCCCCTTTGTCAAACTCATGGACAAACTGCGCATGAAAGTGTAACTCCCCGGCACAGGGGTGAACAATAATTTTCTGCTCCCAAGTCCCAATCATCAAAATGATGAGACATACTTCTCGTGTTAGAAAAAAATATAAATTGGCACTTTTTTTGATAAAAAACTGTACATAAGCCCTGAAAATGCCCAAAATTCCCTGTGGAAAAAATGTGGGCAACTCATACAGAACCGGGTGAATGTCAGAAAATTACGTCTCTTCCCTTGTATTATTCTATTTTTTTACAGATATTTAAACTGTCCGACCTCCTTGTTCACTTTATCTCCTGTTCTGTCAGCTAAACCCGCGCCATGGCAATGTAAACTTATGCCAATAATCGGAAAGGGAGACAGTGAATTTTTACATAAATTAAGCAAATCTTATTCATCTTATAATCGGAAGATCGCATGAAGGGAAAATTAGATATTGAAGTGAGAGAAAGTATTACCGCCCTGAAAAAAATGCTCAAAGGAGAGAAAAACTCCTTTCGTGCATCGCGCCTGATTGCCCTTATTTTGTATAAAACCGGAGAATGTGCTTCCAGTCTTGAAATAGCGAAATCCATCGGCTATACCGCCGAGGCAGTAGAGGACTGGTTTGAAAAGTACAGAGAAGCGGGCCTGGAGGCCTATCTGATGGCCAATCTCTGGGGCAAGATTCAATTTAACGACTTCCGGCCACGCTATATGTGTGCCAATTAGCCATAATTTCATTCAAAAGCCGGGGAAACTATGTGTTCCCCGCCCAAAGCATTTGCCTCTTCATCGAAGCAAGTGCTTTTTTCTTGTCATTGCATGAAGGGGTTGTTGATATGGGAAGTGCTGCTGTCTGCCACTCTGATGGCAATCACCTGCGCTTCTCCGGTCTTGATGCCATCTACCCATACTTCACAGCCCAGCACCGTTTTGCGGTTTTTGATTTCCAGTACATCGGCCCAAAACTCAATGGGCAGGTCGTTGGGAGTGGGCTTGAGGTATTTGACCGTAAGGGTACCCGTGGCATAGCGGTAGGCCGGCAGGCTGTCCAGCTCCCTGCCTTCTGCTTTGTAGGCGGCCGCCATGGCCGTATTCATACAATGACAATCAATGATGGTGGCCATGATGCCGCCATTGAGCAGGTTTTTCCAGCCATTGTACTTCTGCTGGGAGTGAAACACACACAGGGCACGCTCGCCCTGCCAGAAACTCTTGATCTGAAGCCCATCCGGATTGGCTACCCCACAACCAAAACACACATTTTCCGGCATGTAGTCCTGAAAATAAATACTTTTCGTCATTTGCAATTGACACCTTTTGCCACAAAGGTACGCTTTTCTCATTGTACTTCAATGGTGAAGCGGCAAGAGGTTTACAGGCAAAAACTTGTGCCTGCTAAAGGGGCTCCTCTACCCCGCGGCTTTCGCCCAGGGCTGGGGAGGAAAAACTTGTTGTTGCCAGTGAAGCAGATAAACCCAAAAAAGAAGGCCGCGCCCGTTTCCAGACGCAGCCCGGCTGTTGCCCATTAATAACAGTGTTTTGATGATGGTGCTAACTGTTTAGTTTGATGGTTGGGCTCCCTTTGGAAACCTGACATCTAAAAGAGTAGCTAAGGCCCCCAATTACACAAGCGGCGGCTAAAAATCCAGCTGGAAACTGATGACGGGGATCAGGCCACTCTGGGTGCGGAACTCCAGTCCATGGATGGCCGGGTTGTAAATTTCGTCGCGTATGTTCTGGCGGTTGGTTACATTTTGCACATCCAGGGAGAGGATGTAGGCAAAGCCCGGCAGGTTTTTGCGGTAAGAAAGCCGCAGGTCTATGCGGAAGTAGTCGCCCACCTGCCCGGTATAGGCCAGGTCCTCCAGGGGCACATGCTCCCGCTCCAGGCGCGAAAGCAGGGGGTCGCCCGGGGTGTAGCGCAGCCCGCCTCCGTATATGAGCCTGCTGCCCAGCTGCAGGGTGCCGCCTTTTTTGAAGCTCACCTCCTTGCCCAACATGCCATTGAGGGCATAGTTGCCGTTGTAGCGGGTGTCAAACACCCGGCCGTCGGGCAGCTCGTAGGTGGACTCGTAGAGGGAAGCCGACAGAAGGAAAAACAAGCCTTTGGCAAAAAAGCGCTCAAAGGTGAGGTCCAGGCCGTAATTGGTGCCTTTGCCCTGGCTGCTGAGGGCTTCGGTGGCATAGCCGTCGCGTTGGTTGAGGATCCAGAAGGTGCTGCCCGGGCGGGTGCTCACCGGCACATGCAGCAGGCGCTGGTAGTAGGCCTCCACATTGAGGCGCAAGCCCTGGCCGATGAGGCGGTTGTAGCCCAGCACCAGGTGGTGCGACTTCATGATTTTGAGGTCGCGGTTGGGCATGCTGCTGCTGCCATCGGCGGCCTTTACTTCTGTGAAGTAGGTGCCCAGGGGCAGGATCTGCCCGTGCAGGCCGTAGGCCAGGCTGAGGGCCTGCTGCTCGTTCAGCTGTAGCTTAAGTGCAGCCCGTGGCTCCAGCGAAAAGCGGTTGTTCAGTCCCAGCCAAATACTGTGCAGGCCCAGGTTGAGGGTGAGCTTCTCTGTAGGGCGTATGCTGCCCTGCAGGTAAGGTTGCAGCAAAAAGGCATTGCCCGAGCCGTCGGTAAGGCGGTTGAGCACCCCTTCGCTGAAGTCGTAGGCCTGCCGCTCAAAGTCGAAAAACAGCTGGCTGGCAAAAAAGCCGGTTTTCAGGGTGAAACGGGAGTTGAATTTGCGGTTGTAGAAAAACGAACCCGAAATGCGTGACTCCTTGTAGGCCTCCTCGTTGATCAGGGCCGGCTCCAGGCGGGTGTTGAGGGTATCGTCCCGTATGCTGATGAAGTTGGCCGTGGCGGCCACCACCGCCTTGAGGTAGGACTTTTCGTCCAGCAAGTGGGTGAGGGTAAGTCCGGTGGCGCCCATGTTGGAAATAAATTCTGTGGTTTCATAATCGGTAGAAGGGATTTGCCAACTGCTGACCTCCGCTACTGGCTCCCACAGCTCTTCGCTCAGCCCGCCTATGCCAAAAATGGTGAGCACGGTATTGTTGTCTTTGGAAGGAAAATAGAGGTTGAAGGACAGGTCCTGGAAGTTGTTGTCTATGCGTTCGCCCACCAGGCGGAAGCCGAGGTCGTTGAGGATGCCCAGGGTGGAATAGCGGTAATTGAGGAGGTAGGAGCTACGGCCCTTTTTGAAGGGGCCTTCGGCGGCGAAGTCCAGGCCCAGCAGGCCGGCCTTGAATCGGTATTCGCGCTGCTCGCGGTTGCCTTTGCGAAAGTGCATGTCAAAAACGCCCGAAAGGGCATTGCCGTACTCGGCGGCGAAGGCGCCGGTGGAGAAGTCGGAATTGTCCAGCAGTTGGGCGCTGAAAACGGTGATCCCCCCGCCCGAGGAGCCCGCACGGGCGAAGTGGTTGGGGTTGGGGATGTCAATGCCTTCGAGGCGCCACAGCAGGCCCGCGGCAGAATTGCCGCGTATGATGAGCTCGCTGGAATTGTCTTTGATGCTTTGCACCCCGGCAAAGCCTACGGCCATGCGGCCGGGGTCGTTTACACTGCCGGCATAGCGCTCGGTTTCCTCTACTGAAAAGGAGCGCGTACTCACCACCGACATGCGGTTGATGGCCTGGTTGGGGGTTTCCTGGGCCAGGATCACGACCTCCTCGGTGGTGGCAATGGCCTCTACCAGCTCGATGTGCAGCACCACCTCCTTCACCGAGTTGACGATGAGGTTGTCGGTGGTAAATTTTTCGTAGCCCAGGTAGCTGCAGCGTATGCTATGGCGACCCACGGGCACGCCTTGCAGGCGAAACTGCCCGTTTTCATCCGTAATGCCGCCCATGACGGGCTGGGTATCTTCCACCACCACGGTGGCTCCCACCAGGGGCTGGCGGGTGTCTTTGTCGATGACGGTGCCTTTGATGGTCTGAGTTTGTGCCAGCAGCATCAGGGGCAGCAGCATAATGAGGAACGAACAACTTAATTTTTTCATAATCGGGCGTTTACAGCGGTTGTGGTATGATTGATGGCAGCAGCAAGGGGGGGCACTACAGCGGTGCACAGAGTCCCTGCTGCTTGTTGTTTCAAATATAGCCCGATACGAATTACCGCTAAAACGACTTTGCACCTACAGGGGGAGTAAATTATCGCATTCTGCGCCGGAAAACGCCTCGGCGCCGGGGCTGGGGCCTCAAATTGGCAAAAAATGCGAATGCTTCCATTTTGGGTAGGTTATTTTGCAAATGCGGGTTTGCAAAAGCTGGCCATGCTGCCTACATTTGTTTTTCCAAAGCGGCTGCAAATGGCCCGCCATCTGCAGCTACGTACTTTGAGTGTGCCCGAGTGGTGGAATTGGTAGACACGTTGGACTTAAAATCCAATGGACAGCAATGTCCGTGCCGGTTCGAGTCCGGCCTCGGGTACAAGCCGTGACGCTAAAAACCAGCCTGATAGGCTGGTTTTTTTTTGGGGGGGGGTATCATGCAGCTTTTTGCTTAAACAATTAGCCAACTGCCATCCCTGTATCTGCACGACGGTATGGGGCAATCCACCCTAACACCAGATCCTGCTTGTCCACTCCTTTATCCAGCAGTTTCTGTCCAATTTCCATGTCTGCACCATCATATTGCAACCAGACTTTTCCATCATCAGATAGATCAATGTGGAGATAGCAACCATACGTGCGGCGGCTTCCCTGCCAGCTATTCATGAACAACATAAAGTGTCCTCTTTCTTCATCTATGACAGTCCGGCCACTGGCGCATTAGCCCGTTCCCGTAATTCTATCAATTCAGAAATCACTTCGCGAATAATTTGGGTATATGTTGCTTGTTTATCCATGATAATGCATCATTTCACGGAATTGGATTCACCAATTTCAATTCAGATATCCAGTTAAGATCCTGCTCATTTCTGCTCAACAACTCGCAATTTTCCAGGAGTGCTGTAGCAGCAATGATGGCATCAGCAGAGGAGATCTTTCTTGATTGGCGCAATGCAATTGCCTGGCTGATGACACTTTGATCTACCGGTAGGATTTTAAGAATTTGAAAGGCAGTTTCGAAGTAAGTGCGATCAACTTCGCTCAATGCGTGATAGCCCAATACTTCCAACAACGTAAAGGCAGAAACGGCATTTTCCGGATCACTGACCAAAGGGCGCAGAAAAGCATATTCATTTCTTGCAGAGTAAATCAGAATATTACTGTCAAGGAGTTTCATTCAGTACCTGAAAAGGGAAGGTTTCTTTCCTGTCGCTCTTTGCGTTGCCATTCAACAGGGTCTCCAAAATAAGCGGTATCTCCGCCTGCCGCAATGATTTGCTGCAAACGCTTTAACTCCGCATCATCTGTTTTTTGCTCAAAGTGGATTCGTTGCTCCCAACTCAGCCCCAACCGCTTGAGTAATGGAAGCAAAACATTCAGATCCTGCGGGTTTGATATTTTTATATTTAACTCTATCATCCAGCTAAAGTTACGGATTATTTGTGAATCTTGTTCATTTTTACGATCCAAATCCTCCATTCGGAAAAGGAAAGGGATTAGTCGCAATCTTCAGTTTGTGCTGCAAGGTCTTTTTTCGATAGGTTTCCAGTTCTTTGTAGTTCTTGTGTCCGGTATAGACCATGCAGGCCGCTACCGAACCACCCTGTTCAAAAAAGAGGGTAACAAAGGTACGCCGAGCGGTATGGCTGGCAATCAACTGATATTTGGGAATCTGTTCGGTTTTCCGTTTCCCCCCCACAAAGCGCACGACTTCCACCATGCGATCAATGCCGGCTAATTGGCCTACTTCCTTGATGTAGTCATTGAATTTCTGATTACTAATAGAAGGAAAGCAGTTGGATCTGGCTTCTTCTTCGTATCGTTTGAAAACGGCCAGTGCTTTGGGTCGAAGGGGTGCCTGAACTTCTCCCCGGGTTTTATGGGCAATTATATCCAGATATACAATCTCCTTTCCTTCTACCTGAGCCGTTTTGATGTGCTCAGGTTTTAGTGCCAAAATATCACTGTGCCGTAAGGCAGTGTAGCAGCCAAACACAAACACATCTCTCACTTTAGCCAGACGCGGCTTTTCAGACAAATCCAATTTCTCAATGGCTTCCAACTCCTCGCGGGTGAGGGCAATTTTGGTGGCTGGTCGTTCGCGGAATTTGAAATGCAGATAGTCGGTGCTCTGGTTGTAGCTCCGCTCGGTCGCATAGGTCATAAAGCGTTTGAGAATCGCAAAGGTCTTGGAAACAGTTGAATCGCTTTGCCCCTGATGCCGGATCAGAAAGCTATGAAAAGTGGGACACATCGTGGGACAGTTTTGGTTGATTTATGTAATATTGAATATGACAGTGCTTTACACGTATTTTTCATTAATATTCTAAAAATCAAGCATTTATGTGTGATAGGCTGGTTTTTTTGGGGGGGGTATCATGCAGCCTTTTGCTTAAACAGCCCCATCAGTTCTGTCCAGGCCTCCCGCAGTTCATGGGCAATTTCTGCCGGGGGTTTCCACTTAGTCCATGGGCGACCATCCGCTCTGCTTCCCGCAGATGCAGAAGTGTCGGGAAGGGTAAGTTTAACAGCAGGCAGGCTGCACTGCGAAACAAGACAGACCGGCTGGGTTCATGATCATATTCGTTGATCAGCAACATGGCAGCTGCTTTTTCATATTCAAAAGCAGATAAATATGCGGCTTGAGCACTTTCCGGCTTTCCTGCTTGTTTGGAATCGTATGCCTCCTCGGCCAATTTCATAGCCTTTTGATGTAATTCATCAATTGCGACACTCATATTTTTCATATCCCTGTTTTTGACCTTATTTTTATATGTATCAAAAGTTGACTAAACTCAACAACCACAACATAAGCTGGCAGACTCAAGTTATCACTTTTTTTGGTTTGTTCCATTTTTTCTTTGATTCTTTGATTGATTTGCCCCTTGCTTCCTCTGAGTATTCCGGATACTTCTAACCTTGCCATTCCCTGAAAGCCTACGTTTTTCTGCTTATTGCTTAACCAGTAATCAAAACCAGTTCTTTTTTGTGATTGTTTGACCACCATCAAACCGGTAAGTTTTTCTACCACCAACATAGCCATACAGTAAGCTCCACTTTCGACCGTATCCCCCATATCGCTTCGAGAGTGGATCATTTGTTCCGAAACACCCGCCCAGACAAATTTAAATTGCCTTTGGAAATCCCCGTTAATTACTCCAATTCTCCCTGATCTGTGGCCTATTACCTCCAGGCAAACAGCCGCTGCTTCAGAGAAATCAGCACACCTCGCAGGTGAAAGGCGACTAAGCTTGTATAAGTCCGCAATATCTATCAATTCTATATCCATCTATTGTCACTTCTTGGGAAAAATAGAGAACTACTCATTCTTAGAATCATACAAAAAAAGTTTCTATTAAAAAACAACTCTCTATATGCCGAACTCATGTTGAATATAAATATCTCATTTCATTAGATGGGATTTACCAGTTTCAATTCCGATATCCAGTTGAAATCCTCCTCATTTCTGGTCAGGAACTCGCAATCTTCCAAAAGTGCCGTAGAAAAGCATATTTTTTCCTGCCGTGCATTGCGCTGCCATTCAACCACAGAACAGATATGGTCGCCCTTTGCGGTGCCAAGCAGGCTGAGCCTGTCTCCGCTGAGGCTGTATTCAAATTCAGCAGATAAGATGGCCAGTTTTAAGAATAATTGTGCAGCAGGTGATTGATCAATACCTACCACCTGGCGGCCAATGGTTACCTGACAGATACCAAAAATTAGAAAAATAGCCCTTTTTTTGTTATTTTGTTTTACTCAAACCTCCGCCGGAGTCCTTTTCCTGTTTTTCTGTCCAATTTGACAATCCCCCATCCCGGTGGCATTTCCCCCCCTAAAGGCGTACACGACGGTAACCTTTGGCAGACAAGTGGTATAACAAAAGTAAAGGCTTATGCCAGAATACTTAAACTTTTAATCCATGATAACATGAAGTCATTAACGAAAACTCTGTATGCGCTGCTGCTGGCAGGCATTTGCTACCTGCCGCTGGGCGCACAAAACCTGCCGGAGGTCATTTCCGTGCGAAAGATTGAGCTGAAAGAAGACGCCAGCGGGGTAGCGTTTCACAACTCCTTCCAAGAGGCCGATGAAGCCCTGCAACAACACGGCAAGGGCATTGGCGTTTCCCTGCTGGTAGGCGACCGGGGCGAACGCGAGGAAGAACTGCTGCACCTCTGGAGTTTTGAGCTGAAAGCCAACCGGGATTACTACTTCCCCACTGCCGATGCGGAGGCCTACCCCAAACTGGGTGCCCTGATGCAAGCCACCGGCATCAACATGCCCATACCCGACCCCCGCGTGGAAAGTGGGATGGACGTCTATACGGATTATGTGGTGCTGGGGTACAACCAGATGGACAACCCCCAGGGCGGAGAGGTGCTTTCCCTCTGGGAATTGGAGGTGGAGCCCGGACAGGAAGGGGCTTTCGAGCAGCTTGTCATACAGGAGCTGCATCCCACTACGCAAAAGCACATACCGGGCATGTATGCCTACGTACTCAAAGGCGACCGGGGCGAGCGGGCCGGAAAATACCTGCTGGTCTATTGTTTTGATACCTTTGCAAGAAGAAACGCGTATTTTCCCAAGCCCGGTGAGAGCTCTGATGCCTTCCGGCAGGAAATCGCCAAACTGAACGCGGAATCGCCGGACTTTCAATCCAAATTCCAGTCTTTCATCGCAGCAGGCAGCGGCGAGGTGTACACCGACTA
>RFHT01000315.1 GCA_003696835.1 Bacteroidota bacterium | reverse complement strand
TCGCCTGTGCCCTGGTCGAACACGACCCGGCCTTCTTCATGGGAGAATTGCTGCAACTGGCCGTCTATGTAAATGGTACATCCGATAAAAGAAAGAACGCGCTTACGTAGTTTCCGATGGCACAAGCGGCCCTGCTAGCTATCGGAACGCAAGCGCGTGTAACGGCATCGGAACGCACTTCGCGTAGCTTAGTGCCATCGGCGGAATAAATGTAAGCACAAATGGCGAATTTTACCAGGGGCGTTGTTCAGCCGATAGTTTGGACGGTGGTGTTCAACAGGGGATCATTTACCCCATTAACTTTTTTTGTAACTTGAGAAAGTAGAAGTAAGAATGATCAAAAAACAACTTCAGTTATGTCAACAAAACTCAAGCGCAGAGCCTGGCTGAAATCCAGCATGCTGCTCACGGCAGGGCTGGCACTGGGCGGCGCACCTGTAGCTGCCTCCGGCCTCAAAAATCCCTTTACCGGTGAAGTCGTGATACCCGAAACCGGCAAGACGGTCCCCGTCAGACTCAATGCAAACGAAAACCCATTTGGCCCTTCCAGGAAGGCCCGCAAAGCACTGATTGAAGCAGTAGCTACGTCAAACAGGTACCCCTTTGAGCTGCAAAACAAGCTCAAACAAATGATCGCGGCAGCCGAAGGTGTGACTGCCGACCACATCTTTCTGGGAGCAGGCTCCTCTGCCATACTCACCATGGCGGGCATTGCCTATGGTCTGCAGAAAGGGGCCATTTTGTCGGCATACCCTACCTTCCAGACCCTGATGGATACCGCTACTTATTTCGACTGCGAATGGGAGCAGGTGCCGCTTACTGCTGATCACAAGCACGACCTGGATGCGCTGGCAGCCCGTATCCATCCCAATACGCGCCTGCTTTACCTGTGCAATCCCAACAACCCCACTGGCACCTTGCTGGACGCCACCGACTTACGCAATTTTTGCGCCTCAGCATCGGAACAGGTACCTGTGTTTGTGGATGAAGCTTACTGCGAATTCCTCGACCAGCCCGAAGCCAACAGCATGACCTCTCTGGTGCGGGAGGGGAAGCAGGTCATCATTGCCAAAACCTTCTCAAAAATATATGGCATGGCCGGTCTGAGGGTAGGCTATGGCATTGCCAGGCCGGATATTGCGAAAGAACTGGCCAAATATGGCCCCAGACTGGTGCCAGTGAGTACTACTTCCCTGCAAGCTGCCATGGCCAGCTATGGCGACCAGGAATTTATCGCCCATTGCAGAAACAAAAATGCGGAGAGCCGGAAATACCTCTACGAATTCCTCCGGCAGAAGGGCATAGGCTATGTGCCTTCGCATACCAGCTTTGTGCTTTTTCCCATTGAAATGGAGCCTGCCGCCTATTTAAGAGATATGCGCACAGCAGGAGTAGCGGTAAGAAGCTGGAGCTTTAGCGGCAAACACTGGTGCAGGGTTAGTATGGGTACCATGCAGGACATGGAGGCTTTTGCCAGGGCTTTTGAGCAGGTAACGGCAAAATAACGGGCAATGATTGCAAACAGACTCATTGACTGACAAAAAATTTTGTTTATCGGAGTATTTTTTTTAGAAGTTAAAAAAAAACTTTTTTCAACTGGCGCTTCAGTTCCTGTAAAACCGCAATTTCCTGATAACGAGCGAATTATTTTTTTTTCACTTAAGGTGAGGAGGCTTTGTTGCTCCATTTTGTTTGTCAAGTCTGTCATTATAAAATGAAAACAAACGTATCAGTTTTTGGTGATAAGTAATGCAAAGTATATAAATTGAAAAGAATTGAATATGTATGCATGGATTTCTTATTTAGGAAAAATTTTTCTCTATGCGTATTCTACTTATCGATGATGACGCCATTGGCAACTTTATTTGCCGTAAAATTTTTGAGCACTTGGGTTTTAATGGTCAATTGGACATTACCACCTATGCCAGAGATGCCATTCAGTTGCTGGAAAAGCTGGCTGCTACTTCCAGAGAGCAATTTCCCTCTCTCATCATGCTGGACCTCAATATGCCGCTTATGAATGGCTTTGAGTTTCTGGAATACTACCAGGACAGGGGGTGGCACCAAAGCTTTTCCCAAACGGGGATCATCATGTTGTCTTCCTCCATTTTTCCAAAAGATGAAAGACGCTCGAGATCCTTCCCCGCAGTGGTTGACTATTTTACCAAACCATTAAGCATTGAAAAGATCCATAAGGCCATTGCTTATAGTTGTTCGGATCGCCTGAGGAGGGTATGGGCCTCATCCCCTGCTGCCCCAGTTTACCACTGCGCGGCGAAGGGCCCGCCAAATGAGCCATATCCCGGCCAGAATTAAGGGGATACTCAGCAATTGCCCCATGTTGAGGACCATGCCAGATTCAAATTCTGCCTGATTCTCTTTGAGAAATTCAATGGCAAAGCGTGCGGAAAACACCATGAACAAAAAGACGCCCAGCAGCAGGCCGGGTCGTTTGCGGGCATCCGTTTTAAAAAACAGCCACACCAGCGTTACAAAGGTTAGCAGGTAAGCCAGCGCTTCGTATATCTGGGTGGGATGGCGTGCAGGCCCCGCAACTCCATCTACACGCACAAATACAAATCCCCAGGGCAGAGAGGTGGGAAGCCCAAATATCTCTGAGTTCATGAGGTTACCTGTACGGATAAAAACGGCTGCCAGGGCGATGCTCACTACAGCCCGGTCGAGTACCCAAAGCAGGGGAAGCTTGCTCACCCTTTTTGAAAAAACCCAAAGGGCAAGTACAATGCCTATGAGGGCCCCGTGGCTCGCAAGGCCCCCCTGCCATACTTTCAGTATGTCCAGAGGGTGCTGTGAGTAATAGTCCCAGGCATAAAAAAACACATGGCCGAGGCGGGCACCCAGCAAGGTGCCTGCAAAGACGTAGAGGATGGCACTGTCGAGCCAGTCCTGCGGCAAGCCTTCGAAGCGAAACATGCGCTGCTCGAGCAGGTAAGCCAGCAAAAAACCCAGCGCAAACAGCAGGCCGTACCACCGTATGTGGAGCGGGCCTATGCCCACAATTTCAGGACTGACATTCCAGTAAATAATGAGGCTTTCCAATGCAAGCTAATCGTTGATGAACAAAAAGGGTCTTTCAGCAGAAAGACCCAACGCATGATTTTGCACAAACAAGAAAAGCAATTCAACTGAAAAGATCAAATGATCACGATTTTTGCCTGGCTGATGTATTTACCGGCCTGTGCCTGCAGGATGTAGGTTCCGGGGCCCAGGGCCGGCAATTCCAGCGAATGAGTTTGCTTGCCCGCTTCTACCTCCAGGTATTGTTGGAGTACCCTTTTTCCCAGCATGTCGGTCATCACGATTTGCAGTTTGCGGCCTTCGGGTAGCTCGGTTTGCAGGCTCAGGATTTCGTTATTGTTTGCAGGGTTTGGGAAAACCTTCATGCTGAAGAAGTTGGGGCGCTGAACCTGTACTTCTACCTGGTTGGAATAAATAAATGCGCCCTGGCGGTCCTGCAGCTTGATGCGGTAGTAAGACCTGCCTGCCAGGGGGTTGAGGTCGGCCCATTCATGGGCCTGGCCTCCCTCGGCTGCCAAGGTTTCCAGGCGTTCAAAGAGTTTGCCGTCCTTGCTTCGTTCGATGACGAAGGTGTCATTGAACAACTCGCCCATGCTTTGCCAGTACAGCTCCACATATCCATTGCGCACACTTGCCTCCAGTTCTGCGGCGGCGGCCTCCAGCACACAGGTGTTGAGGTTGACAGTTTCTTCGGGTATGTTAAGGCCGTTGAGTACAACTCCGTCGTGGCCACTGGAGGATCCGTTGCGGGTAATGCCTCCCCCTCCGGGGCAGCCAGAGGTGGCTGCCGTGAGGCCAAACATGCCGCCTGATACATCGGTGGTGGCAATGGTACCCAGCGGGTTGCGGGTCCAGATGACTCCCCCGCCACCTCCCCCACCGGGGCCGTTACAGTCATTGCCGGCATAGCTGGCGCCTCCGCCTGCACCACCGTGGGCTTCCAGGGTAAAGGGGCGGGAGGATACGGTGTTTACATCTATCAGAATGACGCCGCCTGCTCCGCC
>RFHT01000314.1 GCA_003696835.1 Bacteroidota bacterium | reverse complement strand
GGGAGTTGAAGGTTCGCAGGCGGCTGCGCCGCCTGCCCCGGAGAACTCTCCTCCTTTTCAAGGAGGAGTTGGAGGTGGTTAATGCATTTCATTGAAAATAAGCAACTTACAACAATAGTTACGAAATAACTAAGAACAAACTGTGATCTATGGGCTGGAAACTGGGCGGTGTATGTATAAAAAAAGATTTCAGCGGGCAGGAACTCCGCCTCCTGCGCATGCTGGGCATGGAAAACTGGGTGTATCAGGGAGAAATCTCTATACGAAAAGCCAGCCGTTTTGATTTTATGCAAACTGCCATCGGCGTTTACAATGATTGTACCCTGCTGATCAACCATTTTTTGCCCTATGACCTTTCCTTTGAGCCAGATACCCTCTACGAGCCCGACCGCCATTTGATGGCCCTTTCATTGGAGGCGGATGTGCTGGCGTTTTTGATGGATGGCACTTCGGGTACTTATTTTTTTTCCTGCTATCGTGCGGGCAGGCGCATACGTCTGCGGCATACCCAGCCAGGAGAGGTACTGGCAGATACAGGTACGCCTTTTGCCATAGAAGCCAATTTTGATCCGCAGAAAAGTCAGGACGAAAACAGGATTTTCCGGCTGCTGGAGATGTTTGTGGGCGTTGCCCCGGAAATTTGGTTGATGGATGAAACGTTCTGCCTGAACGTATATGCGCCTGCAGAGGAACAGGAAAGCGGAATATGAAGTGCCCTTTCAATCAAAGAGCTGCCAGCCCCCCCTCACACCGTCCTGCCTTCCTTGGCGTACTCTTTGCGCAGGCCTTCGAGCACAAAGTGTTTGTGCACCACTCCCCCATTGGCCAGGGCTTGCAGGGAGGCGTACCTCACCACATTCATGATGCCGCCGCCGGAGAGTTCGTAGCGCGAGGCGATCTCATGCAGCTGCAGGTCGGGGGCGAGGCGGGCTTTGGGCGAAAAGCCCTGCTGCCACAGGCGCAGCCGCAAGGCGGTATTGGGCATGGCAAAATAAATCATGGACTCAAAGCGGCGCGTGAAGGCATCGTCCAGGTTGTTGCGCATGTTGGAGGCGAGTATGACGATGCCATCGAAAATTTCGATGCGCTGCAGCAGGTAGGACACCTCCTGGTTGGCGTAGCGGTCGTGTGCGTCGCGGGTTTCGGAGCGCTTCCCGAAGAGGGCATCGGCCTCGTCGAAGAAGAGGATCCAGTTCTTGTGCTCGGCCTGGTCAAAAATTTGGGCCAGGTTTTTTTCCGTTTCGCCTATGTACTTGGAAATGACCTGGGAGAGGTCCACCTTATACACATCGCGCCCGGTGTATTTGCCCAGCAGGGTGGCCGTGAGGGTTTTGCCCGTGCCCGGTGGGCCGTAGAAGAGGCTGCGGTAACCCGGCCGCAGCTTGGGGGCCATGCCCCAGTCGTGCAGCAGGGTATGGCCGTGTGTGATCCAGTGCTGGATTTCTTCTATTTGCTTTTGAGTGGCAGGTGCCAGCACCAGGTCTTTCCACTCCAGCTGGGTGGTGATGTGGTGGGCGGGAAAATGCATGCCAAAGGCCGGGCGGTAGGGCTGGCCGTGCAGCAGGGTGCTCACGGCTTCGGGGCTGAGCTGCAACACCCCGCAGGTAGCCGGCAGGTGTGCAGGCACGGGGTTGAGCAGCAGCCAGCGCTCGCGCAGCAGGGGGTGTTGTGGCTGCAGCAGCTCTGAGGTCCGCAGGCGCTGCGGCAGGCTGGCGCCGGCCAGCAAAAAAAGCAGCGTCTCCCCCGTAGGCAAAAACCCACTGTACTGGGGGTCGGTATAACCGCCAAACTCGGTAAAATTGCGGTCGAAGGTCTTGTTTTTGGTAAAAAACACATCCAGCAGGCGCGGATGCAGGTGTGGGGCCATGCACAGGGCCAGAGTCAGGCGCTCTTCAAAACCCCATTGATGGCGGCGGATGAGTTGGGCGTAGGGCGAGGCAGAATGGGATAAATCCGGCGGGCTGATGGCTTTTAGGTCCTCCACCTCCGTTTCCAGCTGAAAATACAGCTTGAAACGCGTGTCCAGTACCTCTGCAAACCAGTCGAGCTCGGCTTGCAAATCCTCAGAAATGTAAGCACTATGGGGGCTGGAAGGGTTCAATCCGTTTCCTTGACAATGACGAACACGTCTTCTCCCTTTTTCTTCATTTTGTACTTTTCGCGCGCATAGCGTTCCAGCTCTTCGGCATCGTTGTAGAGGCGGTCGCGCTCATAGTCGAGGGCCTCAATTTCGGCTTCGTAAAACGCCTTATCCCGTTTGAAGGTTTCGATCTGCTCGCTTACCTTGCGCTGTGCCATAAAATTGTAGGGGTCGAAAAACATCAGCCAGCCTCCGGCGATGAGGAGCACGAGCAGGTATTTATTGGTGAGGATAGAAATCAGCTTTTTCATGCTCCAATATAATATTTTGAGCAAATATATAAAAGTTTTAGCAGAATTTTTTGTGGGTTGTACTGGATTCGAACCAGTGACCTCTGCCCTGTCAAGGCAGCGCTCTAAACCAACTGAGCTAACAACCCTCAGAGCCAGGCAATGCCTGGCGCTTTGCAAATATATCACATTTCGCGAAATCGGGGCAGAAATTTTTACATATTTGTACATGATACAAAAGGTGAGTGTAATCGGAGCGGGCCGGCTGGCCTGGAGCCTCATTCCCAATTTGCAGCGGGCGGGCCTGGAAGTGGTGCAGCTCATTTCGCGCTCTGCTGCGGCCCTGGAGGAGTTTGAAGCGGCCTGGAACATCCCCCACACCAGCACCCGTGCCGCCGGGCTGCTGCCGGAGGCAGCAGCGGTATGGCTGGCTGTACCCGACCAGGCCATAGCCGGGGTGGCGGCCGCCTTGCCGCCTACGGATGCCTTGCTCATCCACAGCTCGGGCAGCACTTCTCTGGCCGCCTTGCAGGGGCGGCCGGGTGGGGTTATTTATCCCTTGCAAATTTTTACGCGCCAGCGCGTCACGGATTTTCGCAGCCTGCCCCTCTTTATAGAAGCCTCCGGGGGCGTTTCAGCAGCCCTGCATGCCCTGGCCCGCCGGCTTTCACCTACGGTATATCCCCTCGACACTGCCCGGCGCCTGAAGCTGCACCTGGGCGCCGTGCTGGCCTGCAACTTCAGCAACCTCATGTTTCGCTTGGCCGCCGAACAACTGCCGCCCAACCTGGACTTTGGCGTATATGAGGCCCTGCTGCGCGAGCACATCGACAACGTATTTGCCCTCCAGCCTGCCCATACCCAAACGGGCCCCGCCATACGCGGCGATCTCAATACCATTCACAAACACCTGGAGTTGCTAAAGGAAAACCCCCAGTTGCAGCAGTTGTACCTGCAGCTGTCGCGCATGATCAACCCTGAGCTGTGATCAGTCGCCCAGCGACATGCCCAGGCCGCGGGCCGTTTGTACCAGGTAGGAATGGGGGTCCACAAAGTTGTAGGCCGCTGTGGCAGCCTCCAGGGATACATCTGTAATGGTGCAGTTTTGGTACGAGACCATCTGGCCAAATTTCCCTTCCAGCACCAGCTCAAAGGCTTTGACGCCAAACTGGGTGGCCAGTACCCGGTCAAAGGCAATGGGGGTGCCACCCCGCTGAATGTGGCCGAGTATGGTCACCCGCATATCGGCATCGCAGCCGGCGCGTTTGAGCTGGTGCATGAGCTCGTTGCCCACTCCTCCCAGCTTGATGTGTTCGTAGCCGGGCTCCTTCATCAGCTGGCCCACCACCTCGCCATCTTTGGCCCGGGCTCCTTCGGCAATGACGATGTTGGCAAAGCCCCTTCGCCGCTTGTAGCGCTCCAACACGCGCTGCTTCACCAGGTCAATGTCGTAGGGAATTTCGGGGATGAGGCACACCTCGGCCCCGCCTGCAATGGCTGCGTTCAGGGCAATCCAACCCGCATCCCGCCCCATTACTTCGAGTATCATCACCCGGCTGTGGCTCTCAGCCGTGGTCACCAGGTGGTCCACCGCTTCGGTGGCGATCTGCACGGCCGTTTGGAAGCCAAAGGTCATTTCGGTGGCCGAGAGGTCGTTGTCAATGGTTTTGGGCACTCCCACAATGGGGCATCCTTTTTCGTACAGGGCTTTGGATATGCGTTGGGAGCCGTCGCCGCCTATGCTGATGACGGCATCTATGTGCAGGTCCTGCAGGGCGGCCAGTTTTTCATCTGAGCGGTCCACCTCCTTCCAGCTGCCGTCGGCTTGCTGCACGGGAAATTTGAGGGGGTTGCCCTTGTTGGTGGTGCCAATGATGGTGCCTCCCTTGACGTGAATGCCCGCTGTAACGGTTTCGTTAAGGGGAACGATTTCGTAGGGCCTGCGCAGCAGGCCGTTGTAGGCTTCTATGCTTCCCAGCACTTCCCAATCATCTTCGCGGGCAGCGCGTTTTACAATGGCTCTGATGACGGCATTGAGCCCGGGGCAGTCACCGCCACCGGTGAGGACGAGTACGCGTTTTTTCATAGGGGCAAATTGTCAAAAAGTGCTGAAAATAAAAAAACACCTCCAACGGAAGTGTTTTATTTCATGGCAAAGCGTTTTTACCATTTTTTAGCGCTCTCCATTGCAGTATGGTGCAGCTACATTAGCGCGAAACCGTCATGCGGCGGTTGAGGTGCTTATCGCCATAAGAAAGGCGGTAAATATAGACGCCGTTTTTGAGCTGGCTGGTGTCAAACCTCAACTCGGTGCGGCCCGGTGGCAGCTCGCCCTGGTGCAGGGTAGCCACTTTGGCTCCGATGAGGTTATAGACCTCTACCTTTACAAAGGTTCTTTTTTGCAGCATCACGGGTATTTTGGTGAATGAAGTGCTGGGGTTGGGAAAGTTTTGCCCCAGAACTATGGTCTCTTCAGCAGCGGCATGCAGGGGAGCCGGGGACCTTTGGGCAAGTGTGAGCTGGCTAAGGAGCAATAAACTGCCAAGCACAACACTGATGAGGTAAAAACGCTTCATGGGATAAGGAGTTAAACTGTTTCGATATATTAGTCGGGTTTAGGGGTAAAAATCTCACAAGAGAGAGGTATTTTTTTCATATACGCAAGCCTGTACGAAATGGATGTGATTTGGGAGCAAAAGTTTAATGTGGCGGAAACTGGTTTTCCGCCACATTAGGGTGGGCAAATATCTGTATGGAAGCTGTTTACTCCTGCAGCAACTCGTCCACTACGGCCAGGGCCTTATCGTACTGGGGTTCCTGTGCAATTTCAGGTACCAGCTCTGCATAGCGGATTTTGTTGTCTTTATCCACCACAAATACTGCCCTGGCCGAAAGGCCTTTGAGGGGCCCTGACAAAATTTCGGTATTGTACTCATGAATAAAGTCGCTGTAGCGGTAGTCCGAAGCGATGGTTACGTTCTCAATGCCTTCGGCCTCACAAAATCGCTTCATGGCGAAGGGGAGGTCTTTGGAAATGACGATGCCTTCGACGCCATTTCTTTTGGCCAGCTCTTCGTTGAATTTGCGGGTTTCCATTTGGCAAACGCCTGTGTCCAGGCTGGGAACGGCAATGAGCACTTTTATTTTTCCGTCGTAATCATCTACCAGACTTGCTTCGCTCAAATCGGCTTTGACAAAGGTGAAGTCCAGGGCGTTTTCTCCTACCTCGGGTATTTCTCCTTTGATAGAGTAGGGGGTGCCTTTGAGTGTTACAGATGACATTGGTTGAAGTATTTTTTAATGGATAAATGAATTCAGGCAAATGTAGGAATTAATTTGCTAAGAATCACCAGCGAATGAGGGCCGACCCCCAGGTAAATCCACTGCCAAAAGCGGCCAGGCACACCAGGTCTCCTTCCTTGATTTTGCCCATTTCAATGGCTTCATGCAGGGCAATGGGGATAGAGGCGGCGGTGGTATTGCCATAGCGCTGGATGTTGTTGTGCACCTTTTCTTCGGGCAGGCCCATGATTTTGCGCACGGCCTCCGAAATCCGCAGATTGGCCTGGTGGGGGATGAGCATGTCGATGTCTTCGGGCTTGTAGCCGGTGGCCTGCAGGGCCTCGTGTATCACTTCGGGAAATTTTTCAACGGCAAATTTAAACACATAGCGGCCATTCATCACCGGATAGATGCTGCGGTCGTCTATCATTTCGTGGGTGAGGTGGCGGGGCTTGGAGCCCGAAGGTGCCAGCACAGCCAGGCGCTCGGCATGCTCGCCGTCGGCGTGCAGGTGGGTAGTGAGTATGCCCTTGTTTTCGTCTTCGGAGGGCTGTATAATGGCAGCCCCCGCCCCGTCGCCAAAGAGCACGGTTACGTCCCTGCCGGCATCGGAAAAATCGAGCCCGGAGGAGTGAATCTCCGAGCCGATGAGCAGAATATTTTTGTACTGCCCGGTTTTGATAAACTGCTCGGCTATGGAAAGGCCGTAAATAAAGCCGGTACACTGGGTGCGTATGTCCAGGGAGGGCACGGCTTTGGCATTGAGGCCCAGCTCGCGCTGTACCAGCACAGCCGAACCCGGAAACATGTAGTCGGGGTTGAGGGTAGCAAAAATGATGAAATCAATGTCTTCTACCTCTATTCCAGCCCGCTCTATGGCTATTCTGGCGGCCTGTACGCCCATACCGGCCACGGTGTCCTTGCCGGGGGTAAAATACCGCCGCTCCCGTATGCCGGAGCGCTCCTGTATCCATTCGTCAGAGGTGGTAAAGCGCTTGGCCAGGTCGTCGTTGGTAACTACGTTCTCCGGCACATAGGATCCTGTTCCTGCGATTTTTGCTCGTTTCATATCTCAATAAGCATTTTTTGGCCCGACAATTTAGGGATTTTTCCTCATATATGATACCCAGGCAAAAAACGGCAAACCCGTAGGCTTGCCGTTTCTGTGGTAATTGCTACATGTAATGGTTACTGCCCGCCGGCAGGAAATGCGTATTTCAGGGGGTTGAGCCACGTACATGGCAGGGCATGCTGTGCATGCGGTATGCTTTTCCCTTGTGGTTTTTCCCGCTGTGGGCCAAAGGCGCAGTGAATGCACCCCTACGGCAGCAGCAGTTTTTGTACAAAGCTGCCCTGATCATCCAGTACGGTCACGGTTACTACACCGGAGCGGAGCTGCCCGAGGTTAAAGATGCGGTTGCCGTAAGCATCCAGCTCCACCAGTTCGTTGTAAATAAGCTCGTTGGTGGGGTCTTCTATCATCACCCGTACCTTTTTCAGTTCGGGCTGCGCTACTTTGAGCACAAAGCGCCTGCGCAGCTCGTCGGGGATGATCTCGGCCCGCAAGGGCGAGCGGAAAGCCCCCAACTCAAGGGCCGCTTCCTGCTTCCACTTACCGGCCTTCAGTTGCAGCCTGTAGCTGCCTGCCGGAAGCTGGGCCAGGTTAAGTGGCAGGGTAAACTCGCGCACATCCCGGATCTTCTGAGCATACAGCTCCCGCCGCTCCGCATCCAGGATGCGAAGCAGAACGGTTTGCCGTTCAGCTGCCTGGTAGTACACATGTGCCCGCTTGCTGCCTGCTTCGTGCATCACCTCCAACTGAGGCTGCTGTGCATGGGCAGCCGGATAGAGGATTCCGCTCAGAAATAGCAGCGTGAAAGCAAGTCGTTTTGCAAATAAACCTTTCATGATAAAATGCTTAATAGGTGAATAACATTTGCAAATGTTGCCGCAATACAAATCATTTTTTATAAAACAAACAATAAAAGTGTGATTTTTTTATAAATAATTAATAATTAGACAACATTCATTGTCATTCTATTAGTTTGATAAGACGGTGATTGTTAACTGTTTATTGAGGAGAGGAATTTTTTTTTAAAAAAAATGCCGCCAACATGAGTACAACAGGCAGGCGGTGGTCTTATCTGTATGAAGGCCGAACGAACAAGTCATGATTGGCACACTTAACCTGATCTTACAGCTGGTCAACGACAATCGCAAACTCCTTCAATATGCACCATCATGAGCGAATAAATTGTGTTTTGTTTCGACATCTGAATAGTACCCCCGCCGGTTGTGGCGGGGGTATTTGGTTAGGTAAACGTGAGTTCGGGATATTAAGCCGTAATTATCAATCGTTTATCTTTGATACGAATTTCGTACCTATTCAACCCCCATAGGGTGAAAAAAATTGGTGTAAGTTACTCATTTTCAATGACTTGCATTAACCACCCCCAGCCCCTCCTTGAAAATGAGGGGAGCTTTTTCGGGGCAGGCGGCGCAGCCGCCTGCGAACCTTCAACTCCCCTCCTTAGGCC
>RFHT01000313.1 GCA_003696835.1 Bacteroidota bacterium | reverse complement strand
GGCGTGCGGTCAATGTAATAGAAACCCTGAGAAATCAGTTTGCCAAAATGGCTCGTGCCGTAGGGAATTTTCACCATGGGGTAAAGATAGGGATTTTTTTCCTGGGGGAAAGGGGGAAATACCCGGCAGCTGAAGGCAGCGCTTACTGAGGCCTTTCTATCTGAGTATCAATGAAGTTGAGGGTAATGACGCGTTTGTGCTCATCCAGCTTCAGGCGTACCTCCATACCGTTGTTGATGCGGCTTTCCCAGATGTAGTCGCCATAGGAGCCGCTGGAGAGGCCGTAGTGGTTGTTCTGGATAAAATATTCCTGAATTTCATTGTACAGCTGGGCCGTTTCCAGCTCGTCCTGCAGGTGAATGTTGGCCACAATGGAGGTGACGCGGTTACTTTCCGTTTCGGTTTTGAGGTTGTCCTTATAATAAGTGATGATCAGCTCGCGGTTTTGGCCCAGGTCCAGTTGGTAATTCAGGCCCAGTATATCTTCATGCACAGGTACATTGGGGGCTTCGTGTTCTTTTACGCGCTCAATGTGTTCGCCCAGCACCGTGCCCCGGAAGGTACCGCTTTCATCCAGGAAAATCTGTTTGAACAGCTCGCTATGCGAAAAGCCCTGCTGAGTACAGGCTGCCAGTAGCAGCCATATACCTCCCATCAGTATGTTCATATACAGCTCCTTTTGCATTATGCTGGTTTTAATTGAGTTCATCTTTCAAATCGCAAAGCAGGTTTATGGCTTGAATAACGGTTGAAACAGCTACATTCTTGTGGATAAGGCCCGGCAAAATGCAGGCCAATTCGTCGTCCATGAGGTAAAGTATGGCCCTGGGGTGTTGTTGGAAAAAGGCTCCCAGGCTGATGTTGACGTCTTCGGACAAAATGAGGCTGCTAAAAAGCAGGTCGTCGGTGCGTATCTCGAGCCAGTCCTGGGCCGGGTGTGTCACCTTCACTGCGGCATCGTCGGGCAGCAGGGCGACCAGAGGTGTTTGTTGGGGAAAGACGTACAGCCGCTTGCGGTTGGGGTTGGTCATACTCAGGCTGGCTTTGGTAGCCAGCGGCACCGATTCGCGCACCGCAGGGGGCATTTCCACGGGCGCTATGAGGGCTTCGTAGCCCCGGTAGCGGCCAAAGATGCGGTATGCCCGGGGCGACTCAAAAGCCAGCTTCATGCCCAGTTCCCGGGCCAGGTCCTCATGGGCCTGCTGGTTGAGCTGGAAGCGGCGGTTGCGTATGACGCCCACGGCCACAGCCGTGGCAAAGAGGGCCGTCATGGAGATGATCCAAACGATAGAAAAATGATCCAGAAATTCCATTTAGTATTTCATCTGCCGGTCCAGTTCGCGCTGGTTGTCGCGCTCCTTGATGTCCTGGCGTTTGTCATAGAGCTTTTTGCCCTTGGCCAGGCCAATGCTCACCTTGGCCAGGTTGCGTTCATTAAAATACACCTTGAGCGGAATAATGGTGAGGCCTTTTTCCTGCAGGGCTTTTCGCAGCTTGCGTATTTCGCGTTTTTTCAGCAGCAGCTTGCGCTTGCGCATGGGAGGGTGGTTGTGGATATTGCCGTGTGAGTATTCGTTGATATTCATGCCTTTGATGAATACCTCTCCATTTTCCACCGTACAGTAGGCCTCTTGCAGGCTGGCTTTGCCATTTCTCAATGACTTTACCTCCGTGCCTTTGAGGGCCATACCCGCCTCAAATGTTTCCAAAATGTGGTACTCATGCCGGGCTTTCCTGTTAGTAATCACCGTCTGAGACCTGCCTTTTTCCGCCATAGTTATGTTTACAATTTATGGTTGTTTAAGCCCGTGTAGCCTTTATGCTTCCTGTATGACCCGCAAATTTTTGGCCACGCTACCACTGACCACCAGCGGGTAGCCATCCACCTTCAGCTGCACCGAATCGTCAAAACTTAGGTGCTGAAGCACCTCTACTTTTTTGCCCAGGGTAAGGCCTACCTGCTCGAGGTACTGCAAAAACTCCGTGCTGGAGTTTTCCACGCTGGCAATGTGTACGCAGTTGCCTGCCGCTATATCGGCCAGCAGGCAGGTTTGCCTTACTTCTATTTCCCCTTCCTCATTGGGGATGGGATCGCCGTGAGGGTCGAATTTGGGAAAACCCAAAAACTCATCCAACCGCCGGATCAGCTCCGGCGAATCGATGTGCTCCAACTGCTCGGCCACCTCGTGTACATTATCCCAGGAAAATTTCAGCTTTTGAACCAAAAATACCTCCCACAGCCGGTGTTTGCGGATAATCCGCAGCGCCACTTTTTGCCCTGCCGGGGTGAGTTTTACGCCCTTGTACGGCAAATAATCCACCAGCGAATTGGGCTTTTTGTTTAGCTTCTTGAGCATGTCCGTCACCGATGCCGGGCTGGTTCCCAGATAGTTGGCGATGGCATTGGTAGATACCCGCTCCTGGTTTTTCGAAAAACGCAAAATGGTTTTCAGATAGTTTTCTTCCGTATCTGTATGGTTTTTCATAGGGTAAAATTACGCAAAAATTTTCCACAAAATGCAGTAATACGCCTTTTTTCACCGTTATTAAACCACAGATATGATTGAGCTTCCTGCACGCCCAAATGCCGGCTGGCCCCTAAGCCTGTAACTTATACGGTAAAATGTTCATTATGCCATTAGTTACACCGGCAGGAATTAGTACGTCATTAATGCAAAAATCGTATGAAACATCGCTCTATGCTTTTGTGGATGGTTATTGGCCTGATAACCTTTTCGATCACCGCCCGGCAGCAGCCCGGGGCCGAACTCAGAATCCCTGACATTGCGCCCGAAAACAGCAACCTCCGCTTCATCGAAAACCAGGGGCAGTGGAACGAAAAAATACGTTACCGCGTGCGCGTTAATGGCGGCAGCCTGCTGCTGGAAGACCAGGCCCTCACCTGGTATTTGTTTCAACTTCCTCCCACCTATGGCCACGGCGCCATGCACCGCCAAAAACTCAAGCATACGCCCCCCACAGAGCAGCAAGACCTCATCAGGCTGCATGCCTACCAGGTGATTTTTGAAGGGGCCAACCCCCACCCACAGCTGCAGCCCGCCCACCGCTTTGCCGAATACCACAATTACTTCCTGGGCCAGAACCCCACCCGCTGGAAAGGTGGCGTGCCCCTTTATGGGCTGCTCACCTACCACGACCTCTACCCCGGCACCGATATGCGCCTTTACGGCCTGGGCGAGAGCCTCAAATACGATTTTATCCTCGCACCCGGGGCCGACCCCGGCCGCATTCAACTACGCTATGAGGGTACCGACGCCCTGGAACTGCAAAACGGCGCCCTGCACGTGCGTACTTCCATCAGCGAGTTTGTAGAGCTGCCGCCGGTGGCCTACCAAATCATAGACGGACAAAAAGTGCAGCTGCCCTGTGAGTACGTGCTGCAAAACAAGCTGCTGAGCTTCCGCTTTCCCCAGGGCTACGACCCCGAACACGAGCTGGTGATAGACCCCACCCTGGAGTTTGCCACCCTTACCGGCTCCAGTTCCGACAACTGGGGCTTCTCGGCTACCTACGACCTGGAGGGCAACGCTTACGGCGCAGGCATTGTGCACGAAGGCACCGACAACGATGGTTACCCCACCACGGTGGGCGCTTTCCAGCGATTCTTTCAGGGAGGGGTGGCCGATGTGGTGGTGTCCAAATTCAACCAGGATGGTAGCCAGCTCCTTTATTCTACCTATCTGGGCGGTGCCCAGCACGACCAGCCCCACAGCCTGGTGGTCAACGACCAGCACGAACTCTATATACTCGGCCGCACCAACTCGTCCAACTTTCCCGCTACGGTTACCTCCCTGGACCCCTCCCACAATGGGGGCTACGACCTCTTCGTAGCCCGTATGAGTGAGGACGGCCGCCAGCTGCTGGCTGCCACCTTCCTGGGCGGCAGCGCCGACGACGGCGTGAACGGCGACTGGGACCTGTTCTCCTTTCCCGACCTCAAATACAACTATGGCGACGATGCACGCGGAGAGATCATCGTGGACGACCAGGGCAATGTGTATGTGGCCTCCCCCACCCAGTCGGCCAATTTTCCCACCACTACCAACGCCCTGCAAACCCAGGCGGGAGGCGGGCAGGATGGCTGCGTGCTGAAGCTCAATGCAGGTCTCAACCAACTGTTTTGGTCCACCTACCTGGGGGGCAGCGGGGCCGATGCCGCTTATGCCATGCAGGTGGATGCCGAATACAATGTGTATGTAACCGGCGGCACCATGAGCCCCAACTTTCCCATAACCGCAGGTGCCTACCAGGGCAGCTACCAGGGCGGCAGGGCCGATGGCTTTGTGGTGAAGATCAGTCAGGATGGCCGGCAAATACTCAACGGCACCTTTCTGGGAACCAACCAGCTGGATCAATCTTATTTTGTACAGCTCGACAAAGAAGAAAATGTGTATGTATATGGCCAAACCGAAGGCAACTGGCCCATTGTCAACCCCCCTTCCGGCCAGGTGTACCGCAACAATGGCGGCAAGCAGTTTATTACCAAGCTATCCAACGACCTCTCCGGCCTGATTTACTCCACTGTATTTGGGAGCAATGCTGCTGTACCCAATATTTCCCCCACGGCTTTTTTGGTGGATATATGTGAAAATGTATATGCATCAGGCTGGGGGGGCAAAACCAATGAGCAGGGCGATACCCACAACATGCCTGTTACGGCCGACGCCATACAGCCTGCCACCGACGGGGACGACATGTACCTCATTGTGCTTTCACGGGATGCACGCAACCTGCTCTATGGTACCTACATGGGGGGCTATGATGATAACACAGACCCCTTCGGTAACGAATTTCCCGGTGACCACCTCGACGGTGGTACCTGCCGCTTCGACCGCAACGGGGTGGTATATCACGCGGTGTGTTCGGGCTGCTGGGGGCGCAGCAATTTTCCCACCACCCCTGGCGCCTGGAGCAGCACCAACCGCAGCTCTAATTGCAACATGGCCGTCTTCAAAATTGCCTTTGACTTTGCGGGGGTGGAAGCCGACTTTGTGCCCAGGGATTCCCTGGATGTGCCCATTGTGGACTTTCAGGGCTGTGCGCCTTTTACGGTAAAATTTGAAAACACCAGCCAGGAAATTCCGGGTTCTACCACCACCACCTACCTCTGGGACTTTGGCGACAACCAAACTTCCACTGAGAAAAACCCCGTTTATACCTACCACACGCCCGGCAGTTACAACGTGCGGCTCATCATCACCGACCCGGCCAGCTGCAATATCTCCGATACCAGTTTTTCCCTCATAGAGGTATTTGAGCTTCCCACCGCCGAGGCCGGCACAGCTGCTCCCCTATGTGGAGGCGACAGTGTGCAGCTGCAGGGAAGCGGTACGGGCAACGGCCTGCGATACAGCTGGAGTCCGGCCAGTGGTCTTTCCGATGCCGGTATTGCCCAACCCCTGGCTGCCCCTGCTGCCACTACTACCTACACCCTTACGGTCACCAATGCCAACGGCTGTACCAGCCGCGATACAGTCACAGTGCGGGTGCTGCCGCCTCCGCAGGTATTTGCCGGCAACGACACCGCCGCCTGCGCCGGTGGAGGCTTGCAGCTACAGGCCCAGGCCCCCGATGCGGTGAGCTACCACTGGGAGCCCGCTGCCTTGCTCGACAACCCCGATAGTCCTACCCCTTCGGTCTTGCTCCTGGACAGCGCCGTTACCTTTGTGTTGGAGGTGCAAACTGCCAATGGCTGTGTGGGCCTGGAGTCGGTGCTGGTGGGCCGTTTTGATATTGAAATAACCCCCGACACCAGCCTGTGTGCCGGCGAGTCGGTGCAGCTGCAGGCCCAGGGCAGCAATGGCGGCAACCTGCTGTGGAGCCCCGCCACAGGCCTGGACGACCCCAGCAGCCCCAGCCCCCTGGCCAGCCCCGATGTTACGACCACCTACACCCTTACCGGCAACTTTGGAGGGTGCAACATCAGCAAGTCGGTGCGGGTAGAGGTGCTGCCACCTCCCCAGGCCGAGGCAGGCCCCAACGACACCCTGTGTGCAGGCCAAAGTGTACAGTTGCTGGGCAGTGGCGGCCAGCAATATGCCTGGAGCCCGGCTGCGGGGCTTTCTGATCCCGCCCTGGCCAACCCGGTGGCCAGCCCGGCGGCCACCACCACCTACACCCTTACCGTTACCGATGCCAACGGCTGCAGCAGTACCGATGCACTCACCCTCACCGTAACCGAAGCCCCCCAACTCACCGCCACAGCCGACCGGAGCATTTGCCGGGGCGAGCGGGTGCAGCTTACAGCCTCCGGTGCCGACACCTATTTGTGGACCGGGCCTGCCCTGCTGCAAAACAATATTCCCAATCCCCTGGCACAGCCCGAGCGCAGCAGCACCTACCTGGTAACCGGCACCAACGCCCAGGGATGTACGGCTGAGGCCAGTGTGGAGGTGGAGGTCATACCCGGGCCGCAAACCCGCATTACCGGCCCCGGAACAATATGCATAGGGGAGGAAGTGACCCTGCTGGCCTCCGGAGGCGATAACTATGTGTGGAGCACCGGCGACACCGCCCAAAGCATTACCTTCACCCCCTTTGTATCCACAGTGGTATATGCCACGGCCCTCTCCTCGGGCTGCCCGGGCATACCCGACTCCCTGAGCATTACCGTAGCCAGGGATTTTCCCCATGTGCTCTTTATTCCCAGCCAGGACAGCGGCTTTGCTCCCCTCACGGTGGAGTTTCTCAACTTCACCCTTAATGCTTCGCGTTACGAGTGGAATTTTGGCACGGGAGGGCCGCCCGTTACGGAAGAGTCTCCCAAGCACGTATTTCCCCGTGCGGGCCAGTATCAGGTGAGCCTCACGGCCTGGTCGCCTGCTGGTTGTGTGGATACAGCCGTCTGGAATATTGAGGTGGAGAATGTGGCCATCCACATTCCTTCGGCCTTTTCCCCCAACGGCGATGGCATCAACGATGACTTCTTCATTGGTCAGCTGGGCATGGACCTTATTCAGATCAAAATTTTCAGCCGCTGGGGCATCCTCATTTACGAAAGCCAGGACCCCGAATTCCGCTGGGATGGCCGTTACAAAGGGCGCATGCTGCCCGAAGGCGTCTATACCTACCTGCTGAGGGCCAAAGGGCTGAACGGGCAACTGTACGAAAAAGCAGGAACCATCACCCTGTTTCGATGAGTATGCGGGCCGGCTGAAGTAAACTGCCTGCATGGGCAGGGCAGTTGTTTGTTAGATTTCGCAAAAAAAATTGCCACTTTTTGGCAGCTTATGACTGCTGAGAAAGTTCACGGCTGACATATTACCGTACTGGTTTATTTTTCCTCACACAAGGAGTTGATGTGGGATGGCCTGCCGATGTTTGAAACGGCTGCTAATTGGAGCGGCATCCCCAAAACTTATCATTTATTTAGCACTCCATTGTGATTAGTTAAGTTTTTTGGGATGAAAACGAATGAAAGTGCGCCTTTAAAAGTCCTCATACTGGAAGACAATCCCGGAGATGCCAGGCTGCTCGTATGCTACCTCGAGCAAGCCGGTATGACCATTGATGCCCAGGTGGCCAATTCCAAAAATACCTTTCTGAGCGCTTTGCTGCGCTTCCGGCCGGACATGATCCTGGCCGACTACCGCCTGCCAGAGTTCAATGGCGTTGATGCCCTGCGGGTGGCGCGTTCCCTGCGTCCCAACATTCCCTTCATTTTTATTACCGGCTCGGTGGACGAGTCGGTGGCCGACCAGTCGGTACTGGCCGAGGCCAATGCCTACCTGCTCAAATCCAAGCTGAAAGACATCCCCAAGGTGGTCAAAAAAGTGATGGAACAGCACACCTGGTCGGCTTTCAATCCGCAGTTTTCCTACAATTACACCAAAAACCTCATCAAAAAGGAAACGGAGATCTTCAAACGCACCCTGAACGAAATCCAAAACAGCTTGTCCGACCCCAAATTCTTCGAATCTTCTTATTCCAGCTTTCTCACCAGCCAGCTCAACCGCTCTATGGAAGCCATTAAGCGCCTGCAAAAGCTGACGGAGTAGGGGAGAGGATGTAGGATGCAGGATGCAGGATTCAGGATTCAAGATGCAGGATGCAGGATGCAGGATGCAAGATGCAGGATGCAAGATTCAAGATTCAAGATGCAGGATGCAGGATGCAGGATGCAAGATATCCTGTGACCTGTCATCCCCTTGAGGGACTTCCGCTTCGCTCCAGCCTGCATCCTGTGACCTGTCACCTGTCACCTGTCCCTTGCATCCTGTCACCTGTCCCCTGCATCCCGTGCTCCGCTTCATGCTTCCTTCCAGTAGGGGTTTCGCACCCTGAACTCGATCAGCTGACTTTGCCAGTGCAGAGCTGCGGGCTGGCGGGCTTCGGGCTCAAAGCCTTTGGTGCCGCTGCGCAAGGGGCCAGCCTCCGGAGCATCCAGAGGCGGTAGGGCAAACATGTCCACCTTGAAAGGGGTGGGACTGCTGATGATTTTGAGGTAGAGGATTTCGTCTTTCCAGTTGTATTCCCTGATATAGTCGGGCATGCGCAGGCGTATGGCCCTGCCATTGACGCCCCATACCTCATCCCCGGGATCAACCAACCTCACATTGGGTTCGAAGTAATTCACCTCTACTTCAAAGAGGTGATCGAGGTAGAGGCAGGCCACATACAGCCTATGTTCACTGCGGTTGATAAACTGAAACTTGTAGGCGGGAGATGGTTCTTCTGCTTTGGCGTGGCATAGTTGGATATAGGGCTCGGCGGGGTCGTACACCAGGGGGGGCTGTCCCTGTGGATGCAGCACAAACTGTATGGGCGGCTTCGCTTGGGGCTGGCTGGGTTGCAGGTTTTTGATGAAATTCCACTGGCTGATGTGCCGGAATTTGCTGAAGACCTTCTCCGCTGCCGCCTCTGCGGCAGCGGGGATGGGCCGCATGAGGGGACGCTCATCCCGGGCCAGGGTGATGAGGTATTGCCCTCCGCGGTAATGCAGGCAATAATGCGCCTGGGCGCGCTCAGGCACCAGGCCGATGTTTAGCTGCTGTAGCAGCTTCGCATGCTGCT
>RFHT01000312.1 GCA_003696835.1 Bacteroidota bacterium | reverse complement strand
TGGGTTTGTTGTTCGGTTTCTCGAAAATCCACCTCCAGTTCTTTGGTCAGCCGCTGTTGTTCGGCATGGGCTGCCTTCACCTCCTCCAGGCGGGCTTTCATTTGTTGCTCCTGCTCCTGCTGTAGGTGCAGTTCCTCCAGCACCAGTTTTTGTTTCGACTTGAGCTCAGCCACCTCCGCCTCATTGCGCTGCAGTTGGCGGCGCTCGTTTTCCATCTGGTTTTGAATGGCCAGCTCGCGCTGCTGCAGGTACTTCAGCCGCTCATTTTTGATGGATTTTTCCGTCTCTACCGACTGAATTTTTCGTATGTGCTTGTTCAAGTCGTACTGTGCCTCAGAGAGGTTTTTCTCATTGTCCAGCAGCTCTTTTCTCAGCTCCTGCATGCGCGCCTCCCGCTGCGCCACTTCGGTTTGCAGCCCACGCAGCTGATCCTGGTAGTCTTGTTCAAGGTACTCGATCTGATGCTGCTTTTCCCGTATGCTCTTCATGCTCAAAAACGCATACTGCGAACTGATGGCCTTGTATTGCTCCTTCAATTCGAAGTAGCGCTGGGTGCGGCGGGCCTGCTTTTCCAGGGATTTGAGGTTTTTTTCTATTTCAAACAACAAATCCTCCACCCGCTCCAGGTCTGCATCGGTGTCGTTGAGGCGTTTGAGGGTTTGCCGTTTGCGCACCTTGTACTTGGAGATGCCCGCAGCTTCCTCAAAAAAACGCATGCGCTCGTTGTTTTTGTTGTTCAGTATTTCGTCCACCATTTTCAACTCAATGATGGCGTAGGAATCTGAACTCACCCCCGTGTCCATAAAGAGGTTGTGGATATCCTTCAGGCGGCACACTACCCCATTGATGAGGTACTCGCTCTCTCCGCTTCGGTAGAGGCGGCGGGTAATGGTAACGGTAGAATATTCCGTGGGCAGTATGTTGCGCGTATTTTCAAAGGTGAGCGATACTTCCGCTACATTGGACTTGCGGCGGTGCTTGGTGCCGTTGAAGATGATGTTTTCCATCTTGTCCGAGCGCAGGGTGCGCGTTTTTTGCTCGCCCAGCACCCAACGTATTGAATCCACAATGTTGCTTTTCCCACACCCGTTTGGTCCTACTATCCCCGTTATGCCCTGGTCAAAAACAAATTTGGTACGGTCTGCAAAGCTTTTAAATCCGAATATCTCCAGGCTCTTTAATTGCATAGTTCTTTTTGAGCGTTTATATTGCTGTGTGGTTATCCGAAAGCATAACGAAAAATTGCCGGGAATAACATGAAACTTCTTCTCATCCTATTTGTTTGCCTGCTGCTCTTTGCCCTTTTCAGGTTGTATCACTACATCTTGTTCCGGCTTGGATACAAAGATAGCAAATATCCCATTGTCCAGCACCTGACCCGCAAAGCAAAACCCAAAGATACTTCAGAGGCTTTCCTGCCGGGCAGCCGCATGAACATCGAACTGGATGAAGCCATGACCGGCCAGCTAAAGGTACAAGGCCTGGAGGAGGAGAAAAAGAAAAAACAAGGCCTGCCTTTTACCAAACAGGAACTCAAACATGCCATACTGCTCGAAGACCTGCTCCATCCCAAATTCAAGGAGGAAGAGCATCAAAGTCATAGTAAAAACCCAGACCACGGAGACGAGTTCCTCCATTAATGTTCAAATATTGTAGCTTATTGCAACCTCTTATATAGCAATTACGTAACAGTTAGGTAGCGCGTAAACACGAATATGCAAATAACAGGAACAGTTGTACGAGTAGATTTGTCCGGTGGATTTTGGGGAATTGAAGGAGATGACGGTCAAAAATATCAACCCACTACCCCCCTTCCGCCCGAGTTTCAACAGGAAGGGCTCAAGGTAAAAGCAGAAGTCTCACCTGCTTATGCTTTCACCATTTTTATGTGGGGTAAAAGTGTAGAGGTAGGCAAAATCGAAAAATTATAACCTTCTGTTGTGTGTAGCTTTGCCCATTAACAAAGAAAGAACACAATTATGGACTTCAATATGACACATTTCTTCGGCCCACTGCTGGTTGTAATTGCATTTTGGGTGTTCGGTCGGGGAATCGTAAAAAGGTCTCGCGGGAAGACGTTTCGTCCGTTGCCCGCGTTTTTGCTTTTACTAGCCGCCCTGAGCTTCCGCTTCATCTTTGGTGAAGGCAATATACTCGACCGCCTCGCCATGACCCTTACCGATTTTGGTATCGGCATGATCATCAGCTCGGCATACCTGGCCTTCCACCGCGAACGCGCCAAGCTGTTTTGGGTACCGGGCCTGCTCGTGCTCGTAATGGCTGGCATTATGCACCTCTCCATAGCCGTGGTGCAGGCCATCGCCAAAAGCATCTGCCACGAGCCTACCACCGTAGAACTGCTGGCGGAGCTGGGACCCGATGACCATATTGAAGAACTGCAGCCCATACTCAAAAAATACAAAGCACGTGCAGAAAAGGCCTTTGAAAATGTGGACATGGAGGAGGATGA
This sequence comes from Bacteroidota bacterium, assembly GCA_003696835.1. GTDB lineage: Bacteria > Bacteroidota > Bacteroidia > J057 > J057 > J057. Next base: position 1,133 of record RFHT01000312.1, on the reverse strand, counting down.
AGACCTCGCCCAGTTTCACGTTATTTATGTGGACTCTGCCTATAAAGACCCCCTGCTCAAAGAACTGAGGCTGGATACCGAAAACGTAGATGACGCAGACGTCAACCATATCGTAAGCCTGTTCGATCCCATTCCCGCAAACGCCCCCGAACTCAACCGCTACCACTACAAAGCTAATGACCCTTATCTCAGCTCTCAGTGGTACCTCGAAAAACTCGACTACAACCGTGCTTTTGATCTCGTAAAGAACAAAACTCCCAAGGAAAAAGTCATTGTGGCCATAGTGGACACCGGGGTGGACAGCGACCACGAGGACCTCAAGCCTGTGTTTAAGCGCAGCCCTGGCAATACCGACAAACACGGCCACGGCACCCACTGTGCAGGCATAGCCGGTGCCGCCACCAATAACGAAATTGGCATTGGCTCCCTCAACTGGGAGGGCAAGTACCTCACCATACTGGGTTTCCCTGCCCTCGATCAGTACGGCCGCGGCAGCGACAAAACCGTTTCCAAAGCCATCATTGATGCAGCCGAAGCCGGTGCCGACGTCATTTCTATGTCGCTGGGTGGCTACAGCCCCGTGCCGCCCAAGTCGCAAAAGGAAGCCATAGAGTACGCCCTCAAGCTGGGCGCCATTGTGGTGGTAGCTGCCGGCAACAGCAACGACAACGCCAAGTATTACTCTCCTGCCAACGTTCCGGGAGTCATCACCGTATCGGCGGTAGATGAAAACCTCAACAAGGCAGGCTTTTCCAATACCAACACCAGCCTGAAAATGCCCATCGCGGCACCTGGTGTCAACATTTTCTCTTCCATACCCGGCAGCAAGTACCAGTCGTTTAGCGGTACCTCCATGGCTACGCCCCTCACTGCTGGCCTCATTGGCATGATGCGGGCATTCAAGCCCGACCTCACCCCCAAAGAGGCCCACAAAATCCTGAAAGATACCGGCAAAAAGGTGAAGGATTCGGGCAAGGTGGGGAATGTAGTGCTGCCGTATGCTGCCCTGGAAGCCGTACAATAATTCCTGCACGACTGAAAGTATTGACGTAATCTTAGATAGATGAGAGAGTCGGCCCTGGCCGGCTCTTTTTTTGTACCTGGAAGGGAAGATTGTGGGGGAAACATCGCAC
>RFHT01000311.1 GCA_003696835.1 Bacteroidota bacterium | reverse complement strand
GTTATTGTTTTTTTCACCCTGTGGGTGCTGAATAGTTGCTAAATTCGTATCAAAGATAAACGGTTGATAATCAAGGCTTAATATCCCGAACTCACGTTAGTTACCCATTGTTATTTCATCCTATTGCACAAGACGCTCTTCACCTCCCCACCAGTTCCAGCAGTTCCTTGTCCAGCTGAGGCTTTACGGTGCATACATCGTCGAAGTGCATGGTGGAAGTGGACTGGCTGTTGTAGGCTGGCCATTGGGGCAGCCTGGCATGATTGGGGTTGCCGTTTCGGGCGAAGTTGATCCAGGCCTGACTCACCTTGTCGGCCAGCACATAGGCTTCTTTGGTGCCGCCGGTCATTTCCTGGCAGCGGTCTATGTTGTTGAATACAAATGGCAGCTCCATACAGTGAATGGCCTTGTACTTGCCGTCGAATACAGGAGACTGCCAGGTGAAAAGGTACATGTACACAGGCGCCCCTGCGGGCAGGGCAGATTTTTGGTTGGCCTGGGCCACCGCCCCCGGCCTGAAGAGCAGGTCCACATCAATGAGGTCGGAGGGCCGGGTATCATGGGGATAGGCTTTTTTCACTGCTTTGACGTAGGCATCGGCTTTGTCGCCATAGCGCTGTTGGATAAATGCCATCACTTCCGCCTCCGAAGCATGCGACAGGCCCGCACCCAGAGAGGGCATGAATTCGTTTTTGACAGTGCCAATGAGCAGGGGAATGTGTTTGGACAATTCCAGGGCCTCATCCGCATACAGGTCCCAGGGGAGGTCGCTACCGTCTATGCTGGGGCCCCAGCCCAGGCCAAAGCCTGTGATGGGCTTGCCTGCGGCGCGCATGTCGGCTTCTACTTTTCTCAGGGCCGCCTGGCCGGCTGCGCTAAGGCGGTCAAAGGGCATACTTTGCAGGCTGTCCGCCTCTTCGGGCTTGAGTCCGAGCTGCGCCAGGGTTTCGGCAGCAATCTGGCGGGTGATTTCCTGTCCCAGCAGGGAGCTGCGAAATGCCCCGCTTTGATTAATGGCTTTGTGAAAAAGGCCCTTAGCCTTTGGCATGGCCATGAGGGTGTTGACTTTGGCCCCTCCACCCGACTGCCCAAAGATGGTGACATTGCCCGGGTCGCCCCCAAAGTGTTCGATGTTGCGCTGTACCCATTCCAGGGCTGCCACCAGGTCCAGCATGCTCAGGTTGGCCGAGTGGCTGTACTTTTCGCCATAGGCCGATAAGTCCAGAAAGCCCAGTATGTTGAGGCGGTGGTTGACCGAAACCACCACCACATCTCCCTTTTTGCTGAGGTTTTCGCCATGATAAGAAGGCAGCTCCTGGCTGGAGCCCGCCGTAAAGCCTCCCCCATGTATCCAGAACATGACGGGCCGTTTCTTGCCGTCCTGTATGCCGGGGGTCCAGATATTGAGCCGCAGACAGTCCTCGCCGGGGTATCCCCAGTCGTGGTTGAAAATAAACTCAACCTCATCGTTTGTAACCCTGACGGGATTCAGCAGGGGCGCCACTGGCCCGTAGGTCATGGAGCTGCGCACTCCTTCCCATGCTTTGGGTGGAGCGGGCGGCATAAAGCGCTCAGCCTGGGCATAGGGAATGCCCTTGTAGGTGTAAATGTGGTTGTGAATATAGCCGCGTACCTTGCCGTATTCCGTATCAGTTACGGCCACGTTTTCTCCGCATTGCAGTGCCTGGCCGTAGAGGAAGGAGGCTGCACCCAGCAGGATAAAGAAACAAAAAGCGGTGATGGTTTGCATGCTGTTCATGGCTCTAAGGGTTAAAGGGGTTAAACATGAAGGGGGAATTATGGTTTTGTGAAGGCGAAGCGCTTTGTGTGTTCATCCTGAATGGGGCCATTACAGTTGAGCCCGAAGCCAAAATCGTACACATGCCCTTCCGTATCCAGGTAGGCCTGCATGTCGAGGGGCACCTCTTCCAGTTGGGTTTCCACCGTTTGCATGCTGGCAGGCATTTGCAGGGTAAAAATGTTGAAGTTCATCCTCCCCCCAAAGGGGCGGATAGCGCAATTGGCCACCGGCAACTTGCGGCAGCGTATCAGGTTCCTATTCAGTTTACCAGCGCGGCCTCCGTGCGGGTATTACCCGCAAAGTCGGTAAGCTCTACCCTTGTCACGCCGGGCTGAAGCATCAGTACGCGGCTGGGCTGAGAGAGGAAGCCTTCACCATAGTGGAGCTCACGCCTTTCTACTCTGCCATCCTCATAGTAGAGGGTTGCGCTGAAGTCCAGGGGCTGAGGATACAGGGGCCTCAAATTCTGGCTTTGCAGGCTGAAGGCTTTGAGGGGCCCGCGGTTTTGCGAAGCCAGCACCCGCTGGCTGCCAGCGGGACCGGGCAGCCAAACCAGGGCTTTGGCATCTCCATGTACAAAGAAGCCCGACCTGGCCCCCGATACCGGGGTGAAATTGCCCTTTCCATCGCCCAATAATACCAGGCCCACAAAGGCGTCGTACTGGCCCATATTGACTTCGTTGCCGTAGTCGTTGCCTACCATGAGCACATCGGTATAGCCGTCCTGGTTGACATCCGTGGCCAGCATGCCGTTTACCGGCGCAAACTGAGCTTCAAGGGGAAGTTTTTTTATGTTGAAGGTTCCGTCGCCCTTGTTCTCTATATAACTGGTGGCCATGTGAGTGGCTTCCAGCACCAGGGCTTCTTTCAATTCTTCCTCTGTAAGCAGGCCTTCCATGGTAGTGCGGCCGTAGGTTTCGTATTTGTCAAAACGAGCCCTGAAAATGGGGCTTTGGGCGTAGAGCTCGGGCCAGGAATGGATGGGAAAAGGCTGCATGCTGCCATCTTCGGCCTTGAGGTAGCAGGACAAAATGGCGTCAATGGCGCCGTTTTGGTCAAAATCCCCGGCCGTAACCCTCACCGGCCTTTCAGTGGTGGCACAGTAGAAATTGTTTTCTCCCACATTTCCCCCTATGTAGTCCATGTCGCCATCCTGGTCGAAGTCAGCTGCAATGAGGCTGTTCCACCAGCCGCTCAGGTGCGAGATATTGGTTTGCTCGTGCCTCAGCAATTTTCCGCCCTGATTGGCAAAAAAGGTAATGGGCATAAATTCACCTGCCACCACCAGGTCCACGGCTCCGTCGCCGTTGAAGTCGCTCCATACGGCATCGGTAACCATGCCCAGTGCGGCCAGTTCGGGGCTTACTTGCTCAGTAACATCCTTAAACACTCCATTTTGGTTGTTGAGGACATAGCTTCTGGGTGCCAGGGGATAGGCCCCCACCACTACCCTGCCCCCCACAAAGAGGTCGAGGTCGCCGTCGGCGTCATAGTCAGCAGCCCTCACACAGCTTCCGCTGGTTTTCACTTCGGGCAGGGCCTGGGGAGCCGGGCTAAAGTGCCCCCTGCCATCATTGAGCAGCAGGCGGTCCTGCAGTTGCTCGCTGCCCTCGGGAAACTCAAAGCTGCCGCTTACTACGTACAGGTCCTGGTCGCCGTCAGCATCAGCATCAAAGAAGAGGGCGCCCATGTCCTCACTTTCCCTGCCACTGCCCCCGGCAAAAGGCGCAGGCGCAAGCTGGAAGGTACCATCAGATCGCTGGAGGTAAATCTGCCCTTCAAAATCTTTTGCCCCTCCCAGAAACAAGTCTTCCAGCTGGTCGCCGTTTACGTCGCCCACGGCCATGGAAGGGCCATACTGGGAAAACTTGTGGGGGATATTGCGCTGGATGTTGTAATCGATAAAATCTTGCTCCTGGTGCAGGTAGTTGATGCCCGTTTCAGCTGTTACATCCTTCAGCAAGGGGGGCGCAGTCTGCTGCACGGGCGGGCGGGTGCCAGTGGGTGGCTGTGCATCGGCCCATTTGAGTTTCAGCACCTGATCCGCCGCTATGTGCTCCACTTTGGTTTCCCGGCCGTCGGGCCATATTAGCAAGAGGCTGTCCACCTGACTGTAGCCGTTGAGGCCAAAATGAGCGATTTCTTCCACCGTGGACACATAGCCCCGGTAAATATTTTGCTCGTGATACTGCATCTTGCCCTGCCCGTAATAGATGTAAATTTTGGCCCCCAGGCCAGCCCAGTTTCCGGGCGGGCCCTGCAGTTTCACCCTCAGGTAATGGGCCTTATTTTTTTTGGAATCCGAAAGGGTATTTTCGTAGAGGAAGGCCGGGTCGTCAATGTTGTTCACCACATAGTCGAGGTCTCCGTCCAGGTCAAAGTCGGCAAAGGCAGCCCCGTTTGAAAAGGAAGGCTGGGTAATGCCCCAGGCTTTGGAAACATCGGTGAAGGTGAGGTCGCCCTGGTTTTTGAATACGTAATTGGGAATTTTTACCGAAGGAATTTCGGCTATCAGTTGGTCCCAGGTGGTAAAGCTCCCGGACTTCTTGCGGAAGCTGATAAAGTCGCTGTCGGTAATGTCTTTGGGGAAACCATTGGTTATAAACAAATCCCTGAACCCGTCATTGTCGAAATCGGCAAAGTGGGCCGACCAGCTCCACTCCGTCTGGTGCACGCCGGCAAGCTGCCCGATTTCGCTGAAGCTCATGTTGCCGTTGTTGAGCTGCAGCATATTGCGCACATACTGGTGGGTGTAGCCATACTTAAAGTCATTGATGTAAATGATATAGCCCCCATTGCCTACTACTGTTTTTTTTCTGAGGTTGGACTCGGGCAGCATGTCCAGGGTGATGATGTCGGGATGGCCGTCATTGTTGATGTCGGCTACGTCGTTGCCCATAGAGAAGCGCGATTGGTGGCGGATCATCTCATCAATGCGGTCGCTGAATTGTTCTCCCCCTTCATTTACGTACAGCAGGTCATTGGTAATGAAGTCATTGCCCACATAAATATCGGGATAGCCGTCCTGGTTGATGTCCAGCACGGCCACGCCCAGGCCAAAGCCTTCCTTGCGTATGCCCACTTCGTCCGACACATTGGTAAAAGTTCCGTCTCCATTGTTTCTGTAAAGGCGGTCGGTATTGTCGGAGCTGCCGTCGTTCAATTTGGGACGGTACACAGTGGGGATGCCTTCTACTTTGGTATTGGAGAGGATGAATAAGTCGAGGTCGTTGTCGCGGTCGTAGTCCAGGAAGACGGCATGGGAGCTGTAGCCGCTGTCGTCAATGCCGTATTGTTTGGCTTCGTCTTTAAAAACGGGGATGCCGTCCTTGTTTAGTCCCTGGTTGACGTATAGGGCATTTCTGCGGTCTTCTTCATGGCCGGCCATGGAGGCACATACGTAAATATCCAGCCAGCCGTCGGCGTTGATGTCCACCGTGGCCGAGCCGTACATCCACTTTCCGGCCCCTCCCACACCAGCCACCTCCGTTACATCGCGAAACTTCATCTTCCCCTGGTTGAGGTAGAGGCTGTTATTGACCATGTTGCCCGTAAAAAAGATGTCGGGCAGGCCATTGTTGTCAAAGTCTCCTATAGACACGCCCCCTCCGTTGTAGAGGTAGCTGAATTTGAGAATATTGTACTCCTCGTTTTCAAAAATATCATTTCGAAAAGTCAGCCCGGTTTTTTCGGGGCTAAGCAGCCGGAACAGGGGTGCTTCCTGCTTGTGGCAGGCCGCCATCACCAACATTATCCCCATACAGGCAAGGAATTTTTGCATATTCAAAGCAGTTTTTCATGAAAGATAAAAAAAGGGACTGAACAAATCCAGCCCCTTATTCATGCTTATGTTCAATTCTTAGTTATAACCAGGGTTTTGGGTAATGTTTTGCACACCCCCTACGGTGCTTTGGGTAATGACCGAAACGGGAATGGGCATCCACAAATACCGCTCTTCAAAGGTAGCGCCTGCGAGGTGAGCCCGCTTGATTTGCTCTTTGGCAAAATAGTCGTTCATATAGGCCACGGCGTCGAATGGCAGGGCACTTTTGGCCGAGTTGCGGTGCCAGCGCACGAGGTCAAACATGCGGTGTCCTTCCATGGCCAGCTCCAGTTTGCGCTCAAAGCGTATGGCTTTGAGTGCGTCGGCCTGTGAGGCAAAAACGGGATAGAGGCCCACATTGTAGTTGGCCGCGGGAGTTCCGTCTTCAAACTTCACCCATCCATCCTGGTTGGCAGCCCGCTCTCTGACCATGTTGACATAGTTGGTTGCAGCGGCCAGGTTGTTCAGTTCTGCTTCTACTTCAGCGGCAAAGAGCAGCACATCGGCAAAGCGGATGATATGGACGTTTTTGGCCGAGGAGGTAAATCCCCAGTTGATCACACCAGCCAGCTGAGCGTCAAACTCAGCCAGGGTAGGCACGGTTTTTACGGGATTGTAGGGGCCTCCGTTGGGCACGTTCCTCACCCATCCGCCTGTGCTTCCGGGGTTGATGCCCCAGTCGAGGAAGGGAATGCCTCTGCGGCCCAGCGTCCAGTCGATGCGGGCATCCAGGGGACCCTGTTCAGGGGTAAAGGGGTCGGTAGCCGGCACGCCCTCATCGGTTACGATGTCGCTGTCGTTGTAGGTATCGGGCATGGGCAGGCCCTTGTCGTCCACCTTAAAGGAGTTGGCCAGGTTTTGGGAGGGCTGGAAGAAGCCACAGCAGGCCGTTCTGGCATTGCTTCCGTGTGGCTGGTTGAGGGTATTCTCGTAGTTACCGTTGCTGATGGAGCCGTCGCCAAAGGAGGCTTCGTAGCCAAACATGAGCTCGGAATTACCCTGCTCTTTGTCGGCGCGGAAGTTGTCGTGATACTTGGGCGTAAGGGCAAGGGGTACGCCCTCGGAGGTAGTGCCATTGTTGATCACATCGTCCAGTATGGGTTTAGCTTCAGCCCATTTTGCCTGGTAAATCATCACCTTGGCCAGCATGGCACCGGCGGCATATTTATTTACCCGGCCCGCTGCGGGCATGGTACCCGGCAGGGTTTCATAAGCAAAGCGGAAGTCGTTTTCAATATCGGCCCAGATAATCTGGTCGCTGTTTTTGACGGAGGGGAAATCCGTAACGGTTTCATCCACATAAGGGGCACGGCCAAACACCTTGACGGCTTCAAAGTGGAAATGGCCCCGCAGAAAGCGGGCTTCGGCCTTTACGCGGTTGTAATCCGATTCGGAAAACTCGTCTTTGGCTTTTTCGAGGTTTTGCAGCGTGGCATTGGCTTTGCCAATTCCATCATAGCAGGCGTCCCATTTGTCGTTCAGCACGGGGTTGCCGGGCTGCACTTCAGCCCGTTCGATGGGGTTAAAGTTTACCCCGTCGCTTTCCTCTGTGCCTTTGTAGGCCACTTCGGATCTGATGGCGCCCCATACCCAGTTGGAGGCACCGCCACTTTGGTTGAAGTGGTGGTTTCCCCAGTTTTCAAACCACGAACCATCCAGAGCAGAATAGGTAGCGATGAGCATCCCCTCCACCCCCTTGGCGTTTTGCAGGGAAGGAGCTGAGTAAGAACCGGGAGGAGATACATCCAGAAATTCGTCTTGACAGGCAATGCCCAGTACGAGCATCAACACGAACAAAGGAATAATTCTGATTATTTTCATTTTTCTGTGGTTATTTCTGGCTTTAAGCATACATAAATGAATAAAAAAATTAGAAGGTGATGTTTAGCCCCAGCAGCCACTGGCGCGGGGTGGGGAATCCGCTCTCGTCAACACCCATTTTCAGGTCGTCGCCGGGATTCTGACCAGTAATGTTGATGTCGGGGTCGGGACCGGAGTACTTGGTAATGGTCAGGATGTTTTGTCCCTGAACGTAAATCCGGGCATTGTCGATCATCAACTTGTTCAGAATAGAGGGGCTCAGGGTGTATCCCAGCTGCATGGTACGCAGTCTGAGGTAGGAGCCATCTTCGATGAAGTAGTCATTGGAGTTACTTCTGATAAAGCTGGTATAACCACTTTCAGCACCTGGAGCCAGCCTGGGCAGGGTAGCGTTGGTATTTTCGGGGGTCCAGCCTTCGTAGAGTACGCGCTTGGAAACACCGCCTACAAATACCCGCATGTCGGTGAAGTACTTGTTGTAGTTGTACAGTTCATTGCCCTGGTTCCAGAACCAAAACATATTGAAATCAAAGCCTTTGTAGCGCAGGTCCACATTGAGGCTGGTCACGAAGTCGGGGTGGGGGCTTCCCAGCTTCACGATGTCTTCGTCATTGATCTTGCCATCGCCGTTCTGGTCTTTAAACCTCCAGCTTCCCACTACGGCACCGTCCTGTTGTACGGCCTGTATCTCGCTTTCGGAGTTGAAGAATCCATCTATTTGATAGCCCCAGAAATAGGACACCGGCTCGCCTACCGAAGTACGCACTACGTTGGAGAGGCGGGAGGCATTTCTGGTGAAGAAGGTTTCGGGGTTGCCATCAATATCCAGTACCTCATTTTTGTAATGGGTAAAGAGCAGGGTTACATCATAGGAAAAGTCGCCAAAGGTTTTTCTGTTGGTGAGGTTAAACTCGAAGCCTTTGTTCTGCATTCTGCCCAGGTTGATGGCAGGCTGCAGTACCTGGGGCTCCAGTCCGTTTTTCACTTTGCTCACCAGCAGGTCTTTGGTATTGTTGATGAAGTAGTTCAAGCCAAATACCCACTGTCCCTGGAAAAGGGAGGCATCAAGACCGATGTTGGTGGTTTCGGAGAACTCCCATCTGGTGGTGAGGCTACCGGCCCGGTAGGGGGTATAGCCCACTGCCAGGCTGCTGTTGGTGCGGTTGATGTCATAGTTGGAGAAGCCTACTCCGCTGCTGAAGAGGGTAAACTGGTTGCCGGCACTCACGTTGTCTATGCTCCCCATTTGTCCCCAACCAAAACGCAGCTTCAGGTCGTCCAGAAAAGCCACATCCCGCAGGAAGGTCTCTTCGGAAATCCGCCAGCCAACTCCTACGGAGGGGAATACGCCGTAGCGCTCGGTCTTATATATTTTAGAGGTACCGTCGCGGCGAATGGTGGCATTGAACAGGTACTTGTTGGCAAAAATGTAATCCACCCGGCCAAAGAGGGAAGCCAGCCTTGAGGGAATGGGCTGGTTGCTGTAGGCATTAGGGGTAGAAAACTGGTCGGTGTTCAGGTTGATGAAGTTGGGGTCTTCGAAGTCGAAGGTGTTGGTCCCCACTCCTATGCCGTTTCCGTTGGAGCTGATAGCCTCTGAACCCAGCAGCAACTTGACGTTGTGGTCGCCAAAGGTACGGTCATACGCAGCTGTATTGGTCCAGGTCCAGGTGAGACCGTAGTTGGAGTTGGTTCCGTAGCCAGTGATACTGGTATTCTCAGAGCTTTCGTAGGTACGGTAGGTAATGTCGCGGTTGAAGAAATACCCGAAATCAATGCCGAAGGAAGTGCGAAGTGTCAGGCCTTCTATGGGCATAATTTCGGCAAAGGCATTTCCAAAGGCTTTGTAGTTCTCAAAGTAGTCATCCTTGTTTCTGAACAAAACCGCCACGGGGTTGGTGGCATTGCCCGACTCTCCTACGGCATTACCGCCAAAACCACCCTTAATGTCATATACAGGTATGTAGGGCACCATGCGGTAGGCCCAGGCCCAGGGGCTTCCTTCGCCCAGGGTACCGCCGCCTCCGGGGCTTCCTTCCCCTTTGTCGTACAAAAACTGGAAGTTTTCTCCTACTCTCAGCCATTTCACCGGGTTGAAGGAAGTATTCATACGGGCGGCATAGCGGTTGTAGTCGGTGTATTCGTACATGCCTTCCTGCCCGAAATAGTTCATGCTAAAAGAATAGCTACCTTTTTCGCCTCCACCTCTTGCAGACACCTGGTGGTTCTGCACAATGGCAGGCCGCAGAGCGGCATCAAACCAGTTGGTACCCGGGCTGGTTTCCATGATCTGATACACCCGGCTAAAGTCAGAGATGTCGTACAACTCATCTGCTGCCCGCGGATCGTTGGCCGAAACGCCTCCTTTAAAGGTAGGGCTCACCACGATGCGGTCGGGAATAGTGGGGTTGGTCATAGAACCAAACACAGGGTGAATGAAGTTGGGCCCATTGTTTTTCTGGAGGTATTCCACGTACTCCTGGGTATTGAGTACTTCGGGGTAAGCCGATTTGGGTACAGCCTGTACGCCATAGTAGCCGTCGTAGGAAAGCTGTATATCGCCCTGAGTCCCTCCTTTGGTGGTGATGATGATCACCCCCTGTGCGGCACGCGTTCCATAGATAGAGGCTGCAGTGGCATCTTTGAGTACCTGCACCGACTCAATGTCATTGGGGTTGATTTTGCTGGGGTCCTTGGTGGGTACCCCATCGATAACGTAGAGCGGGTTGCTCGAGCCAAAGGAAGTAAATCCGCGTATGCGCACTTTGGCTCCTGCACCGGGCCGGGAGTCGTTACTCACCACTACGCCGGAAGCACGGCCCTGCAGCTGCCCGGTGAGGTTGGCCGAGGGAGCCGAGAGCATGTCTTTGGTGTTGATCACCGAAACAGAGCCCACAATATCGGCTTTACGCTCGGAGGTATAGCCCGTAACGACTACTTCATCCAGGGTATTGGGAGCCAGGGAAATGCTCAGGTTGGTGGTATTGTCACCTACCACAATGGTTTGAGGCTGGTAGGTAACCATAGAAATGAGCAGGGTAGTGCCCTTTTCCGCATTGATGGAGAATTTCCCCTCAGCATCGGTCAGTACACCGGTAGTAGTTCCCTGAATGAGCACGGTCGCTCCCACCAATGGGTCGCCTTCTTCGTCTGTGACGGTGCCGGTCACCTGCACAGTTTGTGCAAGTGCCCCCACAGACCATACAAGCATGCACAAAAGAAGGAAACTTGCCCGCCTGGCAAACGCTATCGGCAGGCATAAAGGGAGTTTGGAGTTGTGTTGTTGCATAGTGTTTTGGAGAAATTGTGAAACAGATTGAGTGAATTAGAAACTAAAGTTAAAGCATTTGAGATTATTTTTAAAAAATTTTTAGAAAAAGGGAAAGATTTTCTGTGTACAACAGTAATTTCAGGGCAAACAACATGCTCAAACAAAGGTAGCGGTTTGGTGGCCGGGCCAGGGAACCGGGCCTGGCAAAGCAAGCTCCCTGGCCCCGCGGCTTGAGCCCGGAGTATTGCAGAGAGTCCCTGCTTGATGCGGTAAGCAGCGACATCCGTTACAAAAAATCAGCTATATGTAAGGCAATTGTTCAGCCCTCCCCTCCTATGGCGCGGTTTCTGATGGCTTGTTTGAGGGCTTCGATTTGTTTTTTGATCTGGCGGTAGCTTTTGAGCAGCTCTTCGGTTTCTTTTTTGATGTCTTTGACCATTTCGGCCAGGTGGTGTCGGCTCTGGCGGGTGTCGCAGCATCCATTGGCAATTTTTTCAAGCCTGACAGCCCATTTTCTCAGCTTTTGCAAGTCGGCCAGCATTTTTTGCTTGCGCTCGTAGAGCTCCTTGTACTGCTGCACCTGCAGCTCAAGCAGGTCCAGCTCCAGTTGCTCGATTTGCCGGCTTTGCTGGAGGATGGTTTCCCGGTATAGGTCAATGGGATCAGCTGTTCCCTGGGCCTGGCAGGTACCGGCCAGTACATTGAAAGTAAGCAAGCAAAAGAAGTATGT